>JAKBAL010000171.1 GCA_021809225.1 Pseudomonadota bacterium
AATAAACGAATCAGATTATCATTTAATCTATGTGGATGTTTGGTCCAAACTGGACCGATCCCAACTCCTTCCTTAATCATATTATACATCGTAATTCCCGTGTTAACATAAACGAATTCCAATTGAGAAGAAAGGACAGAAAAATCAAATAGATCATTTGATCCTCCGCTAAAGGGTGTTGTATTAAACTCTATAAATTTAATAATTCGATGTGGATTATTCGTTAAATCGTGTGAAGGGACGCCCATTTTAGAAAGATATGATTCACTTGCGAACAACCCAAATTCATAGGTATAGAGAAGGTCTTGTTTAAGATCTCTTCTATCTTTTAAATAAGGCCATATAATAATATCAGAGCTATATTGAGAAAGCTCTCTTTCTGAGTTATGTGAAAGTAAAGTGACCGTAATATTGGGATTGCTTTCAATAAAAGATTTAATACACTTTCCCACCGTTGAAACGGCAATGGATGCGGTTGTTGATACCGTAAGAGTTTCTTTCCTTTCTTCATTTCCCATCATCTTTTGTTGTAGGGACTCAACCTTTTGAATCACCTCAGAATAAAGTTCGATGAGTTCCTCTCCAGCCCGTGTAAATTCGATTCCCTTCGATTTTCGGTAATAAATTTTTTGACCAAAAGTCACTTCAAGTTTTTCAAGCCTTTTACTGATAGAGGGGACTTTCATTCCAAATTCATCTGCTGTTCTTGTTAGAGACTTTGTTTTGCATAGGGAAATAAGAATATAAAGATCATTAAAATCCATCGGAACACCCTTTTTAACTTTGTATTATCTCAATCTATTTTATTAACGTCAGTATAAACAAAAAATCAATGTTTTGTCATGGCCACATTTACCCTCGTAAAATTTGTCATCATAACTCCAGATCCGTTGAGGTAAGAAGAAGGAGCAGACAGAAACAATCAAGGGCTCAGTGAACAAAGTTTCACCAGGTTTCGATAAATGCAAGCATAAGATTTCTTCTCCCACTCATAACGGGTTTGACCTCATGGGAAAACTCACAGGAAGAGATTAATATCTCGCCTGACTTAGGACTATAAACATACTCCTTCTTACCAGGCCCACAAACAACATGTTCTCCTCCCGTGTAGCTTCCTTCGAGAAAGAGACTCATAACGTATTTATACGTCTTGGGCTTATTTTTTGACCACTGAATAGAAATAAAATCACCCTCTTCACAAAAGTGACACTCACATTGGCTGACGACAACATGATTTATTCCTGTTAATATTGTCATGAAATGTCTGATTTGTACGGAACTAGCAACATCATATATAATTTTATTTTTTACATCATCATTTTTTGAAAACTTAACAACTGATACGTTAAATGAGAAAGGTGTATCTATATTTTCATTGCTAATTTTTTTATATTCTAATTTACGCGTCTCATGATTTAGAGTTTGCCATTGATCTGCTGTAAGAACTAAATGTTTATCTGAAATGAGACAACTTCCTTCTGATGAAAGAATGTCTTTTAGAGAATTTATTGAACTGAGGCTTTCGATTCTTCCAGCCAAAAACATATCATTCTCCCCTCCCGCACTCGCATTTTTTGATTTTCTTGTTTAAGGCGCCAGCTGTTAAATCTTATATGATTTTGTATCCCAGAGCATAGATCTATCCTCACCTCTTATCTAATAGAGTTGGCTTCCTTCAGTCAATGGCTTAAATTCCCAAAAAATTTTTAAGAGAGATAAAAAATAAAGTGTATTATAGAAAGACTCATAAGAAAAGGGAGGAGACATGCCCTCCTCCCCTGGTTGGTGTCATGTTTTGACACAACGTGGTGGCTGGTTACAGTTGACTTTTTAATACGTCACCGAAAAATACAAATTTTTATATTGGTTGAATGCTTTGCTGTGCCAACCTACTTTTTCGGGAGGAGAGCAATATAAAATACCGGGGAAATTTCATAAATTTGCAACCTTATTAATAGAATTGGAATACTTATCCGAACAGTGACTGTGATTAAATGGATTTCGCATGAACGCAAGCGCTTCGCCTATTAAACTTAATGACAGAGCCTTTTCCCTTTCCTTCTATTTTTGTATGGCTGGATTAATGGGGTGGGGGGTGGTTAAATTTATAGAAACGCGTTCAGAAACTTCTTATAATATTCTGTAAAAAGACTTTGATTTTGAAAACTCTGGGAAAGAAATTCAGCCAATAACTTAGGTCGTGTCCAAGGACACATTTTTTTTTCCATTTCAGTTTTTTTGTGATGAGCTCTCTTGAAAAAAAGAGATTTGTACTTATAATAAGGGTTCTTAGAGATTGTAAAAAGCATCCATGGCATCTAACGACAAACAATCGACAACCTATTTAGAATTTGAAGATAATACCCTTCTCATTGAACTTTTTGGAAGTCACGAAAATAACCTGAAGCTTCTTGAAAAAGAACTTGTCGTCACAATCACGACCAGAGGAAACCAAGTGGTCATTCAAGGAGAAGAGGAGAACACACTCATTGCAGGACGCACATTAGCGTCCCTTTATCAGTATCTTCGACAAGGTAAATCGGTTGATTCAACCGATGTGATGGCGGTTCTTCGTCATGCGAGTGAAAAAGAGCCTCATGAAGAAATCTTTTTGACAACAAAACGTCGAGTCATTGCAGCTCAGTCACGACAACAAGCGGCTTATATAAAGTCCCTTAAAGAAAACGATCTTGTTTTTGCAGAGGGTCCAGCAGGAACAGGAAAAACCTACCTTGCCGTTGCATTGGGGGTTGAAATGATGATAACTGGGCAAATAGATCGCCTTATTCTTTCACGACCCGCAGTAGAAGCAGGAGAACACCTTGGGTTTTTGCCAGGCGACATTCGAGAGAAAATCGATCCTTACCTACGCCCACTTTATGATGCGCTTCATGATATGCTTCCTATTGAACTAGTCGCAAAAAAAATAGCTCTTGGCGAAATTGAAGTTGCTCCCTTAGCCTTCATGCGGGGAAGAACTCTTTCTAATTCAGTGATCATCTTAGATGAAGCGCAAAATACGACTGAGGTTCAAATGAAAATGTTTTTAACACGCCTCGGAAATAACTCACGTATGATTGTGACGGGCGATTTGAGCCAGATAGACTTACCCAAAGGCGTGCCTTCTGGCCTTCAAGATGCGATCCAAACTCTTGATGGTGTGAGGGGCATTGGGGTTATTAATTTTACAGAGCGAGACGTCTTCCGTCACCCTTTGGTATCGCGGATTGTTAGGGCATATGAACACAAAAAAGCCCATCATTAATTTCATCCTCCTTCATAAGAGTTGGACGGGACTGGGCCCTATCTGGAGAGAGGAAATATCGTCTGCGCTTGAAATGGCGACAGATTTTTTACAAAAAGATTTTTCAGAAACGGAAGTCAGTGTGGTTTTTGCCGATGACCAGGAAGTGCAAAATCTTAACAAAACTTTTCGCCACAAAGATAAACCCACGAACGTTCTTTCCTTTCCTTCCGAAGAAAAAGGAGAACTTGGAGATATCATCCTCGCTTATGAAACTGTTGTACAAGAAGCGCAAATGAGTGGAATTTCTCCCCTTCATCACACTCTTCATTTGGTTATACATGGTTTTTTGCATCTTTTAGGGTATGATCATGAAAATGAGAACGAGGCAAAAGAAATGGAAAACATGGAAATTCGAATTTTAAAAGCCCTCAACATTAAAAACCCTTATGAGGATAAATGAAGAATTTTCTAAGCTTTTTTACATCTCTGTTTAAAAAGAAAGAGAGCGAAGGATCTTTAAGGGAAACCATTGAAGAACTTATTGAAGAGGAGGAAATTGCCGATACTTCCCTTGCTCCAGACGAACGGGAAATGCTCACAAATATCCTTAATTTACGGGATCTTACGGCCAAAGATCTCATGATTGCACGAGCTGAAATCATTGGGGTCTCTCATGATAGCTCGTTAGAGGATGTTAAAAGTATTTTTAAATCCAGTAAGCTCATGCGTCTTCCTGTCTATCGCCAAACTCTTGATGATGTTTTAGGCTATATTCATTTGCGAGATCTATTGGACGCAACCGCAAAGAATTTTAAACTCCATGATCATTTCCATAAAATCAATTTTATTTCCCCCTCAATGCGGATTTTGGATTTGCTCTTAAAAATGCGTTCAACAGGGGAAAAAATTGCTCTTGTTGTCGATGAATATGGGGGCGTGGATGGGCTTGTGACTATGAGTGACTTAGTTGAAGAAATTGTGGGAGATATTCAAGACGTTGCCCAAATGACAACGCCCCTCCACTTCTTTCGTCGACCCGATGGGGTTGTGGTTGTGGACGGCCGAATGGATATTGAGGAACTAGAAGAAAAAATTGGTCCCCTCCTTACAGAAGAAGAAAAAGAAGAAGATATTGATACCATTGGTGGGCTTGTTCTTCATTTGACGGATCGTGTACCTCAAAGGGGAGAATTAGTTGCTCACCCCTCGGGGATTGAGTTTGAAATTATTGAAGCTGATTCAAGACGCATTAAACGTGTAGGGATTCATGGACTTCTACCCTCTCATCCTTAAATCTTGGCCGCAAAGGGGGATTGCTTTTGTTTTAGGGGCTGTGGGTGCTTTAGCCTTTGCGCCTGTCTTTCTTTTTCCAGCCATCCTTCTTTCTTTAAGCGGAATATGGTTTTTTCTCGAGCAAGAAATAGAGCATAAGTCCTCTTTTTCAAAAATATTCTGGCTTGGCTGGTGGTTTGGCTTGGGACATTTTACAGCTGGACTTTATTGGATTGCCCATGCCTTAACCGTCGACTTAGAAGCTTTTTGGTGGCTTATTCCGTTTGCTCTTTTGGGGATTCCGGCCATTCTTGCTGTTTTTACAGGATTTTCTTTTATCCTAACGAGGCTCTGGCCCTATGATGGCATGAGTAGATCTTTTGCTTTTGTAGCCATCTGGGTGGGGGTGGAATGGTTAAGAGGCCATCTCTTTACAGGCTTTCCATGGAATTTAGAGGGGTATGCCTGGGCTTTTAGTCCTGAGATGATGCAAATTGCCTCCCTTGCAGGAGTTTATGGGTTGAGTCTTCTCACCCTCTTAATGGCTGTATCCTTGGGATACTTTGTGAGAAATCAGACTTTTGAAAGAAATACGGCTCTTACTATTTATCTTATTGCCATTCTCTTTTGGGTGTGGGGAAAGGGACGCATCGATCACCCTGATGTTTTAACCTCTCCTCCTTTAACCATCCGGCTCGTTCAACCTAATGTTCCGCAAACTCTGAAGTGGGATCCCGCGCAAAGGGAAGCCAATTTTCAGAACCTTTTGCAGATGACAACTGCGCCTTCTTCCCTTCCCCTTAAGGCTATCATTTGGCCAGAATCTGCCGCTCCTTTCTTTTTAGAGCAAGAGGCTTTCCGCCGCTTGTTAATAGCTGACGTCATGCCTAAGGGTGCTCTTTTATTCACGGGGGCTCTTCGACGAACGCCCCAAGAGAAGGTGCCTTTTGAAGTTTGGAACAGTCTTCTTGTTCTCAATGATTCAGGCAATATTGTTGCCGCTTATGATAAATCCCACCTTGTTCCTTTTGGAGAATATCTTCCCTTTCGAACAACCTTAGATGCTTTGTTTGGAAAGGGATC
>JAKBAL010000172.1 GCA_021809225.1 Pseudomonadota bacterium
AAATCAATTGTTGCTGCGCTCATTGGGCATGTTCTCGAGCGTTATGATGTCGCGTTGTACGGCTATTTTTCAGCAATGCTTGCACCAATTTTTTTCTCTACTGAAAATACCTCTGCAGCCCTTCTAGCAAGTCTAGGAGCCTTTGCAGCAGGTTATTTAATGCGCCCCTTAGGGGGAATTATATTTGGTTATTTTGGTGATCGATATGGGAGGAAAAAAGCGTTTACGTGGTCAATTGTTTTAGTGATCGTACCTACTTTCATTATAGGTGTTTTACCTTCATATGCTCAAATTGGCATAGCAGCTCCAATAATTCTTATAACTTGTCGTCTTATGCAGGGATTATGTAATGGAGGAGAATTTAGTGGTGCCGGAATTTTTGTTGGTGAACATACACCAGCAAATAGAGTGGGATTTACCGGAAGCCTGATTTGTGCTACCGGGCTTCTTGGGGCCGCTTTCGGAACTTTGTTTGGTGCAATCGTTACTCTTCCTATGATACCTAGTTGGGGGTGGCGCATTCCATTTCTCGTAGGCTCTTGTTTAACGTTTGTAAGCTATTTTATCCGGCGAAGGATGATAGAAACACCTGTGTTTCAAGAAGTTCTAGAAAAAAAATGTACTTTAAAAAATCCTTTAAAAGATGTATTTAGAAATTATAAATTTAATATATTGAATACGATAGCTATCGGAGGTTGTGGACATATCTTAGTTTATATGCCTACAATTTACATGAATGTTGTCTATGCAACTATTCTTAAAATTCCTAATTTTCAAATTTTAATTATTAATACAGGAATATTGGGATTATGGGTTATTCTTTCTCCACTAATGGGATATTTTGCAGATAAGGTAGGAATACGACAATTTATGTCAGCAGCAGCTATGATAGCAATATTAATAGCTTATCCCCTTTTTAGCTTTCTAGAGGCAAATCTTACCCTTGAAGGTGTCATTATATTTCAGCTGATATTAACTGTGGTCGGATCAGCTTTTGTGGCGCCGATTTCCGGATTATTTATAAGTCTCTTTCCCGTTCGAGAACGTTATAGTGGAGTCGCTTTTAGCATTACTTTAGGGCAAGCTCTCTTTGGAGGGACAACACCACTTATCTCAACTTTTCTAACAAATATCACTGGAGATTTTAAAGCTCCAGCTTTCTTTATGATGTTTGGAGGAACCATGGGATGTCTAGCAGTCATTAGAATGATGCAGTTCCCTGTTAAATTGCAGGAAGGGTTTCCTCATTTGACGAGAAACCATCTAGATCCTGAAACACTCAAGCAGCTTTCTCTCGCGGAAGGACTCCGTTAATCCTTTGGTCCAGGTTAATTTATATGACGTTGATAGATGACATTTCTATAGATTTCGTGCGGGAATTAGAGTGTGATTTAAAATTTAGTGATTAATCTTTATAAAATCAGTTTATTTTTAAATTAGAAGTGTAATATATGGGGGTCTTTATTTTGAGGGAGGGAAAGAATCTATATTACACCTCATGTTCCTATTTTAGATAATAAAGTCTTTTCAAGACACCCGTAAAAAACACGGATAACAAAAAAACCCTTCTCCTCTCAATAAAATCAGCTCGCCAAGTCCACACGGGACACCAATAAACGAGTATCCTTGGCTATTTTCATAGCGACACAGCTAATGAATTCAAAACTCCAGAGATTCGGCACAACCCCCTCAAATAAATAACCCCGCGGTGCAAACCAGCGGGGCATTTATGTGTATTTTCTTGAGTCTCTTCGTAGAGAGTCGAGAGAAATTAGAGTCAACGTCTAAAGGTGTTATTGCTGAACTTCGTCTTCTTTCACTTCAGACCAGTCGTTAGCATCTTGATCAGTTTCAGGGGCATACACATGAATTCCCGACTGCTTTTCACTTGCGTCATTACCAAAAATGACTTCCTTTAAAGTTCTTTCACCGGATTTAATCGTGAAAGAATGAATATCACTCGGGTCACCCACAAAACTTAAATATGTTGCTACAACTGACGTGTCAGAAGGAGCATGACGTATTGCTTGTGCCCAGGAGGAGATATTAAAAATTGTGTCACGAAAACCCATAGAGGAGGGTAAGGTGCCTAACGAAGTATAGCCTTGAATTGGGTCGTGTATTCTTACCACTGAGCCTTTCCCTGCTGTCCGATGGTTAACAATCAGCTCATATGCCGCGTCTTGCATCTGCTGGTTAGGCAATTTTATAGAAATGGCCGAGTGCTTACTCTTAGCATTTTTATTTGTACCCGTTGTCCGAAAGGTGAGATGGAGAGCTTTATCGACTTGCATAGATTCTTGTTCATACTTTCTCCCGAAAGAAGCTATCAGCGCCTTGACATCTAGGTCTTGATTAACATTTTGAGAAGCTCCGCCACCCATTGCAAAAGGGAAAAAGGAGAATTGAGAACTGTTAAACGCTGGAGTTATAAATGATGATCCGAACGGAGAGGGGACAAAAGTGGTTGGGGTGTACTGAGGAGGTTGATCAGGTGTATCTCTTAACGTTTTATCCGCAGGCAAAAGTTTTAAAACTTTTGGCTCTAAGTCTAAGTATTCCGTGGTTGCTCTAATTACCTGGTAAAAATCCCCCATTGTATTCAAAAGTTTCTCGATATCTTGCTTCGAGTCTCTATCTACTTCTTCATTTCGGAGGGCGTTTTCTAGACGTTTTGTCAAATCACCGTATCGACCTGTCAGCAGTGCTGTTGTAAGAGAGAGTGCGTTATTTTTTAGCTCATCGGCCTCCTTTAAAGCATTTTCCAAGTCTTTTTTCAGAGCCCTACTCTATAATCACTATCAAGAGACCTTAGAAATCTAAGAGCCTCATCTAATATTTCGTAGTTTTTATGATTATAGCGATAATAATGAGAAGCCCTTTCAATATCTTGGTACAAAACTGAGGAATTCCACTTCATGGCTTGATAGTCTTGCAGAACTTCCTCTTTCATCTCCTCAACTTCCCGTAAAATCCGATGAAGCTTTTTTTCTTGCTGTAAAAACTGAGAGACTGTCTCCTCTCTTTCTTGCTCATCCTTATACCGTAAGTATTTCATCTTTTCGACTAATGTTAAGATTTCACCTTCTTCCGAGTCCTCCTTGAAAATGCCCAACTTACTAACCTCACGCATTTGCCGCGTAATTTTTTTAATATATTTTTTAGTCTCTGTTTTTTCTTTGTTAGTGAGATTTGCAATAAAAATAGCTTTTTTTGCCTCAAGAAATTTAGATTTT
This sequence comes from Pseudomonadota bacterium, assembly GCA_021809225.1. The sequence continues at coordinate 3,237 of JAKBAL010000172.1, forward strand.
TCCTGAGACGCTGTCTCTTGTGCTGCGTACCAGTCCTCGGCTTCTTCACCAGATAAGGGAGGAAGTGGATTTTGAACGCAACGAGTCGTAATAATGTTAAGTTTTTGCTCCAACGCCTTCATTAGCTTGGGACTTTTGTCTTGAGCAAATTCGATACTCTGAATAAGCTTTTTAGATTTTGCCTCAAGCTTTTCAAGATTGTTATATTCGGTAATGAAATCAAAATTTTTTCCTGCCTCTACGAGAGTTGTGGTTGCAAGAAAAGATAAAGTTAAAAGAGTTAAACAACGTGTCATAATGTTATCTTTCATCAATATGGCTTAATTAAATTTATTATTATAACCTTTATGTAAGAAGTCTCATTTGGATTGTAAAGTCCCATTTTTTAAAATACTGTAGAGAAATTGATGAGAATATATTTCTATGACTCTATCTTAAAAGATAATATACTTGACCATAGTTATTTGGGTGCGTCCACAATCAAATTAATTTAGAACTTGCGGAACTGATTGCTTCAGCGCACAGGTCAAAGCATAAAGACGGAGGGCACTTGCAAGGCTCCCTTGCCGTTTTTCATCAATATCCCTAATCAGTTGATTTAAGGATAGGTTTTGCGCTTTGGCTAATTCTGCCAAAGCATACCAAAAAGCTTTTTCGAGAGACACACTGGTCTTATGTCCATGAAGAGTGACTGATTTCTTTTGAAAGAGGGCTCCTTCAGGATTCAGATCCATTATTTCTCACCATAAGCTCAGGTCTTACCCATGCCCGATACTCCTCTTCCGTCAAATACTGAAGGTCAAGGGCAGCTTCTAAAAGAGTTTTACGCTCCTGATGGGCTTTCTTAGCAATTTCCGCAGCCTTATCATACCCAATGTGAGGATTTAGGGCTGTCACCAACATCAGAGATTGATAAAGAAATTCTTGAATACGCGTTTCATTCCCACGAATTCCCACAACACATTTTTCCGTAAAGCTTCGAACACCATCTCCAAGCAAACGAATCGATTGAATCACGTTATAAATCACCACAGGTTTAAAGACGTTTAATTCTAACTGTCCATTAGATCCCGCAATACTGACTGTTACATGGTTTCCCATCACTTGAGCGGCTATCATGGTCAAGGATTCACATTGAGTGGGGTTCACCTTCCCTGGCATAATAGAAGATCCCGGCTCATTTTCAGGTAAGATCAGCTCGCCAAATCCACATCGAGGGCCAGATCCCAATAGACGAATATCATTGGCAATTTTCATTAACGAAACAGCCACTGTATTCAAAGCTCCAGAAACCTCAACAAGGGTGTCTTCAGAAGCAAGAGCCTCAAATTTATTGGTGGCACTGACAAAAGGCAATCCCGTAAGTTCAGAAATTTTTTGGGCAAAGGCTTTATCAAACTTAGGATTTGTGTTCAAACCCGTTCCCACAGCTGTTCCGCCTTGAGCTAATTCATAAAGATGGGGTAATGTATTTTTAATACGTTGAATTCCCATTTTAATTTGAGTTGCATAGCCGGAAAATTCTTGTCCTAAGGTCATGGGTGTTGCATCTTGAAGATGGGTTCTGCCAATTTTAATAATAGTCTTAAAAGCAACTTCTTTGTCTTTTAAGGCCTTATAAAGTCCTTCTAAGGCAGGCAAAAGAAGACGATGAATTTCAAGCGCCGAAGACATGTGCATAACCGTTGGAAACGTATCATTTGAAGATTGGCCTCGATTGACATGATCATTAGGGTGAACAGGTTTTTTCGAACCTATTGTTCCTCCTAAAAGCTCAATGGCCCTATTGGCAATCACTTCATTGGCATTCATATTTGTTTGCGTTCCTGATCCTGTTTGCCACACGACAAGAGGAAAGTGCTCATCAAGCTTTCCTTCTGCAACCTCGTCAGCTGCTTTGACAATAGCTTCACTCAGAACAGGGTCGAGTTCTTCGAGATCTCGATTCACAAGAGCCGCCGCTTTTTTTTGGAGTCCTAAAGCCTGTATAAGAGGCAAGGGCATAGTTTCAATTCCAATACGAAAATTTTGCAGCGACCTTTCTGTTTGAGCTCCCCAATATTTATCAGCGGGAACAGCAATAGCTCCAAAACTATCTGTTTCTTCACGTGTGGCGTTTTTTACAACCATAGAAAGTCTCCATTGCTGAAAGCAGGGTTTAACGGTAATTTATGCCACATGTGGATAATAAAGCCAATGACACACGCACTTCAACAAGCTGAAAAGGCCTTTTCTAAGAAAGAAGTGCCTGTTGGAGCTGTCATAGTCGACGTTCTTTCAGGAAAAATCATCGCTACTTCCTATAATCAGATGAGAGCACGTATGAACCCTATTCCTC
>JAKBAL010000173.1:0-5242 GCA_021809225.1 Pseudomonadota bacterium
TTAAAACTTTCAACACCCAACTTTCATTTTGATTGAGTATAGTTAATATCACTCTTCCAAAGACTTAATAATTTCCTCACACATTTTTTTTGCATCTCCAAAGAGCATCAACGTGTTGTCCCGATAGAAAAGCTCGTTATCCACACCGGCATACCCTGGAGACATGGAACGCTTGACGAAAAGAACAGTTTTAGCCTTTTCCACATCTAAGATGGGCATTCCATAAATGGGGCTTTGGGGGTCGGTTTTTGCGGAAGGGTTGGTTACGTCATTGGCTCCAATGACAAAGGCAACATCGGTCTGTGCAAAATCACGGTTAATGTCGTCAAGCTCTAACACGCTCTCATAAGGTACATTGGCTTCAGCAAGAAGGACATTCATGTGTCCTGGCATCCGCCCTGCCACAGGATGAATGGCATAGCGCACTTGAACACCCTCTTGGGTGAGGATATCGCCCATTTCACGCAACGCATGCTGGGCTTGAGCCACCGCCATTCCATAGCCGGGAACGATAATGACAGATTTCGCGTTTTTCATAATAAAAGCGGCATCTTCTGCACTTCCTGTCTTGTAGGGACGCTGTTCGCTTCCCCCTTGAGCTACTACGGCCTGATCGCCCCCAAAACCGCCGAGAATAATGTTTATAATGGATCGATTCATTCCCTTGCACATGATATAGCTAAGGATTGCACCTGAAGCCCCCACGAGTGCACCCGTAACAATCAACAAGCTATTTCCAAGAGTGAACCCAATGCCCGCTGCAGCCCAACCTGAATAAGAGTTCAGCATTGAAATCACAACAGGCATGTCAGCCCCTCCAATGGGGAGAATCAACAGAAAACCAAGCAACAAGGAAGCAAGGGTAATCGCCCAAAAAAGAGTGTGGGATTCGGTCATTGCGAAAAGACTGATCATGAAGACAAGGGCAACGAGCAAAACCGCATTTAAAGGATGTTGTCCCTTAAAGATGAGAGGACTCCCAGAGACAAGGCCCTGGAGTTTGGCAAAGGCTACGAGAGACCCTGTAAAGGTAACCGCACCAATTGCAACTCCTAAGCCCATTTCGACAAGGGATCCAGGAAAAATAGAACCAACTTCACCTAGGTTAAAGGCAGCTGGTTCAAGGAGAGCAGCACCTGCGACACACACAGCGGCCATTCCAACTAAACTATGGAAAGCTGCAATTAATTGGGGTAAAGCTGTCAGTTGAATTTTCTGAGCAACGACGACCCCAATAACTCCGCCTACAATGATGCCTGAGAAGATCCATCCATAACTAGTAACTATAGGGGACGCCAAGGTCGTTCCCACCGCAAGGATCATTCCAATAATGCCAAGGGTTAACCCCCGTTGAGAGGTTTTGGCCGACGAAAGCCCCTGTAAGGCCAAGATAAAGCACACAGAGGAAATAAGGTAGGCTACGGCTGAAAGATTTGCGCTCACGACAAAGTATCCTATTTCTTTTTATTGAACATTCCGAGCATGCGGCGCGTAACCACAAACCCCCCAAAAATATTGATCGAAGCCATGACAACTGCTGCAAAACCAAAGAGTTGGGTCAACAGGTCTTGGGCCGATCCTGCTGCAAGTACGGCACCTACGATGATCACGCTCGAAATCGCATTCGTCACTGACATCAAAGGTGAATGTAAGGCAGGTGTCACTTTCCATACTACGTAGTAGCCGACAAATACGGCCAAAATGAAAACCGTAAGGCCGAGAACAAAAGGGGATATTGCTTCCATTAGTTTGTTCCTTTCTGAGGGGGCAATGTTTTTCCATCATGGGTCAGGGCGATCGCCTTAATAATTTCATCATCCCAATTAATTTGAAGGGATTTTGAGTCCTTATCCACACACAAGGTCAAAAGATTCAAAAGGTTCCTTGCATAAACTGCGCTGGCGTCCGTTGGGATTCGACCGGGCATGTTGGCATAGCCCACAATTTTTACCCCTTTCTTTTCAACGACTTCACCAAGAACGCTTCCTTCACAGTTCCCACCCGATTCAACTGCAAGATCAATAATGACAGAACCAGGCTTCATTCCCCCCACCATATCTTTAGTAAGAAGGCGGGGCGCTGGTTTTCCAGGAATCAACGCCGTTGTAATAGCAATGTCAGATTTTTGAAGAACTTCTTTAATTTTAGCTGCTTGACGAACCTTATAGTCCTCACTCATTTCTTTTGCATATCCGCCAGCCGCATCCCCTGATTCTTGGGATTCAACTTCGACAAAGGTTCCTCCAAGGCTTTCCACTTGCTCTTTCGCAGCAGCTCGCACATCAAAGACACTTACAATTGCTCCCATGCGTTTTGCGGTTGCCACTGCTTGAAGACCAGCAACACCGGCTCCTAAAATCAGAACGCGGGCGGGCACAATAGTGCCGGCCGCTGTCATCATCAAAGGGAAGGCTCGCTCAAAAGCATTTGCTGCTTCAATCACCGCTCGATAGCCGGCAAGATTGCTTTGAGAAGACAAAACATCCATTCCTTGCGCCCGTGTAATTCGGGGGACAAGTTCAAGGGCAAAAGCTGTTATCTTATGGTTGTTGTAGTTCTCAATAAGGTTGGGTTTTGTATGGGGCTGAAGGATTCCTAACAACAGCGCGCCTTCAGGCAAAAGATTCGCTTCATCCTCTCCCCCATCTGCTTTTGTCATGGGGGGTTGTACTTTTAAAACAACCTGAGCCCCCTCAAGGGTTTTCTGGGGAGTGGAAGCAATTTTGGCCCCAGCAGCTTCATAAGCATCATCGGGAAAGTAAGATTGTTCTCCTGCCCCCTTTTCCACCATGACCTGAAACCCCAAGGCGATAAGTTTTTTGACAGACTCAGGCGTTGCCGCAACTCGCGTTTCATAGGGCCTTCGTTCTTTAAGGACAGCTAGTCTCATGCCACTCTCTTTCCTAAGGTTTAAATATGGGTAGACCCTAGCATAGTCATTTCTGTTTGAGGAGGGGGATCTTTAAATTGAGCTGCCCATAAAAAAAGCCCCCGAGGGGGGGACTTTAGGGAATAGGCCTCTAATTTTTAAAAAAATCATTTTTCTATGATTTTCCTTTAAATCATTTGAAAATTGATAGGCTGTATTCTGGAAAGTAAAAATTCTTTTTTGTATTGAATTAAGGTCTTCTTCACTGTAAGGCATCCTTCTTCATTTATACATTCAGACCACAAAATGATGGGTAAATATTTTCCAGATTTTAAGGTTTTGCATTTCATTAAAATTTTTAAATTAACAATGCCTTGTAGTGCTTTAGAATGGCCGTTCTTATGAGCTTCTTTAAACCATTTTAGAGCTTTAGTATTATCTTTTGGGACTCCGTAACCTTCTTGATACATTATGCCAAGATTAAGTTGAGAGCCAGCATGTCCTGCTGTCGCAGCATCTTCGAAAGACCATCTGGCTTTTGTGAGCTGATGTTCAAGAAGATAAAAAACACCCTTATGAAATTTATCACTAATTTCTTGTTTGTTTTTTGGAGCAAAAGGCTTTTTTTTGAATCGTAATCCATATTTTAGGTCATCATGATTGTGTTCTTCCATCGCATGTGCGTTCCAGCTTTCTATTATGGTGGCAAAAAGAATCATAAAAACAAATCTTAAATGTTGCTTAAAACGTAATTTTTTAAACATTTTAAATCCTCATATGCTTCAAAATAGCTTCATTGATTTTTTACGCCCATCTTAATTATGTCAATCTATTTGAATGTGTTGATAAACATAATGATGTTTTTAAACAATATTTGTTTTTTTTCAATTATATGGCTTTCCTATAATTTATTTATATTGCAAGACTGCAATACAAATTATAAAAATAATATAAAATTTATCCTAAAATTTTAGAGTTGCCTTATAAAATTTCTTTGGGAGAATTGCAACATGAATCAAGCCATAAGAGTTCTTTTTTTCCTTGTCTGTGTCTGTTCTCTAATGCCCTGTCAAGCCATGGAAGAGGAAGAAAAAGAATATACGCCGGATTCTAGTAATGGGCATCCAGCATTCAATAGAGAGGAATTGCGGAAGGAATTTCTTCATATTAAAACGGATGCAAACTTTCATGAAGAGAAAAAAGATTCAGAAGAAACAGAATTCAGCAAAAAATATTCATTTGAGGCCAAAGGGAATGAGATCCCTATGGAAGAGCATTCGGAAGAAAAAAATATTAGCACATTTGAATTCCCTAGGGATAGGGGGTTCAGCCTTATCAATGTTATGGACACCATAACCTCAGAGGAAATTCAAGATGCAAGTCTATGGGATAGGGCTCTTATTGCACAAATTTTATCCCATATTTCCCAAAAAGAAGATTTAAGAAGATATGCTTTTTGGGTTGCACGGTCTTATTTTTTCGAAGGGAACATTCCGCTTGAAAATGAGACAGGAGAAAGTGTGAGATCTTTTTGTTTTGAACAAATAGATGGTTTTGACTTCCGTTTCCTTCTTAATCTTATCACCCTTCTTTCACCAGAAAATTGGAGTTTTTTTTCTTCTTCGCCCCCTCCCCTTGCTCTTCCACCTCAAGTAACAGACTTAACTATTCGACGTCATCAGATCTTACCAGCTAAAGATCTAAGAGACCGTCTTCTCTTATTGGATGTTTTTTCTAAAATTCCTTCTCGTGAATGGAACTCACTTATTTCCCAAATTCCTAATAAGACTGATACAGACTTGGTGGAAAAGGTGCGCACTCTCGTTTGTTTGTTTCATTTTTCAAAAATTCCTTCTTTATTGCAACCCTCCTTTAAGCAATATATTTCAAAAAAAATTTCTGATCTTTATTTCTCTGATTTTATTATTGAATTTGATCCTCAAGTCTGTATAAATTTAGAAAACAAAGGAAAGCTTAAAGAAGTATTGGAATATTTATTTAGATTTTCGCCTTTTTCTTATATGCAGAAAAGTCTCTTAAAAATTCCAGAAAATATTGAAAATTATTTTGAAAAAGTCAAAGAAGATGCTGCTTTATTGACGGTTTTTTGCCAAATCTCTCTTAAGGAAGATTTACTCTCTATCGTATCTTACTTAGAGGGGTTGATAGAAAATAGAGTTAATATGAGCGGTAAAGCGAATATAGTAAAAGCAATCTTAGATATTCCTCTAGAATCTAGAGATATGATAATAAGCCCAGCTCGATCTTTTATTCCAGAAAATATGAAGTGAAGACCTAAGTTTGTTTTGTTTGTTTGTTTTTTTTTTCCTTTTTTTTGTTTTTTTTTTTTTTAATTTTTAATTTTTTTATTTT
>JAKBAL010000173.1:5252-5550 GCA_021809225.1 Pseudomonadota bacterium
GAATAGATATAAGTCATATTATTTTATACTTTTCTCATGTACCAGAAGATAAATTTCGCGAAGCTTCCTCTCTTCTTAAAAGTTTTCTTAAAGATATGAATTATGAATTACGCCACTCTGCAATCAAAATGGCTGTAGTTTTATTAGAATCTGATGAAGAAGAATCTGACGGAGAAGAATCTGACGGAGAAGAATCTGAATGGGAAAAACCTAAATGGTTACAATCTGAATGGAAGCAGTTCAAAAAGTTTTTGACTCTTTTAAATAAAGCACAATTAGAGCCCCCTGAAAGAGATAG
>JAKBAL010000174.1 GCA_021809225.1 Pseudomonadota bacterium
TGTCTGATTTTGCAGTTATGCGTCAAAATATGGTGAAGGGGCAGATTATGCCTGAAAATGTCATCAATCCTTTTATCCTTGACGCGTTTTTAAGGGTCCCCCGAGAACGATTTGTGCCCCGTCAACTCTCTCATATTGCTTATATGGACGCAAATTTTCCCTATAATTCGGATCGTTTTCTTTTAAGGCCAGCCACCCTTGCGCGCCTTTTGGAAGCTTTAGATCCAAAGCCCTTTGAGTCCATCCTTTATGTTGCTGCGGGAACGGGTTATGGGCCTGCCCTTTTAAGTCAAATAGGCGCGAGCATCGTTGCTCTTGATTCAGAAGAAACCTTGACTCAAAAAGCCGAGTGGCTTATCCAAGACTTGGAACTTTCTTCTATCGAGGTGATTTTAGGCACCCTCGCTGAAGGCTGGGAACAAGAAGCGCCTTATGATAAAATTATTATCGAAGGATGCGTTGATGCTATTCCTGATTCTCTGACGCTTCAATTGAAAGAGGGGGGAGTCCTGGTGACACTTAAACATAAAAAAAACCGCGGAATGAAAGCTGTAAAATATGTTAAAAAAGCAGGTGTTTTTACAGAAATTCTTCTTTTTGATGCATTTGCGCCACGCTTGGAGGCCTTTCGAAAAAGAAAGCTCTTTATTTTTTAGTGAAAAATAACAAAACTCAGTGTATGGTGAAAAATATTTTGTGAACGATTTATAAATGAACATGCAACATCTTAAAATTCTTCGTTTTTTAACAGTCCTTATTTCAAGCACTTTTTTGTGTTCGTCCTCCTTTGGGGATCCTCTTCCGAATTCTCAAATGAGTCAGCAAGTTCAAATGACTCTAGAATCTCAAATGACCCCAGAATCCCAATGGATTCAAGCTGGTGAAGAACCCGTTTCGATTCAAGAAACCCTTGAACGGGCCTATATGCAAAACGCTGACCTCGATGCAGAGCGTGCAAAACTCAGAGCAACGGATGAAACAGTTTCTCAAGCCAACGCGGCTTGGCGACCAAGCCTTTCTGTAAAAGGAATACAAGGTCAGGCTCAATCCTATCCTATTGGAAAAGCAACCAAAAAGAAGACAAATTCTACGTCTCATAAAAGCACGACTGGCTATACTGCAACCTTATCCCAAAATATTTACGATGGGGGAGCAACAGAAGCTAACATAGGCGTTGCGGAAAGCAATGTTCTTGCGGAAAGAGCCAATCTTTTTGTTACGGAGCAAACCACCCTTTTGACGGGTATTCAAGATCACACAAGTATTCTTGCCAATGCTGCCATCGTTCAATATCGAATACAGAGTCGAGATTCCTATAAGAAAATCTTGGAACGCGCTGAAGCACGACTTGAAGTGGGTGAAGGGAGCCGAACTGATGTGGAGGCTGCGAGAGGTCAGTATGAAGGAGCAATAGCAGCCTTAAGCGAAGCTGTTGCGGCCCTCGAATCTTCTAAGGCTAGCTATTTGCAGCACGTGGGGAGTCCCCCGGGAAAACTCGCTCCTGCAAATATTATAGTTGAGTTGCCTACAAACTATGAAGAAGCCTTAGAGGTTTCCAAAACCCATAACCCCACCATCCTTCAGGCTCGTTATCAACTTGAGGCTGCTGAATACACCGTATACTTGCAAACTGCAGATCTTTTGCCCACTGTGGATATTAATGGTACCGTTGGAAATACCCGTGATGGGGGGACAGGTTTTACTTCCGGTGTTATCTCTGGAATCCGAGGAGCTCAAAAAACAACAGATCTAGGATTTAATACCACGGTCACGGTTCCCCTTTACCAGCAAGGAATTCCCAACTCCAGGATCCGTCAAGCCTATCAAACGGTGGCTCAACAGAAAGTCCAATTGGTAGGAGCGCAACGAGCAGTCGTACAAGCTGTAAGGTCCGCCTGGGCAAATCTGATTGCTGCTCGAGAAAGTTTGAAAGCCTTGCTTGCTCAAGTCAAATCACAAGAAATAGCCATTGAAGGGGCTATGGAAGAAGTCAGTGTGGGAACAATATCAGTTGTTGATGCTCTCGAGCTAGAACTTCAGCTGATCACAGCTCAAATTAATTTAGCTAATGGTCAGCAACAGCTCATTGTTGCCGGATACCAAGTCTTACAAGCGATGGGTCGCTTGACAGCTCGTGACATGAAACTCAATGTGAAATACTATGACCCAGATGCTTATTATAATGAGTATAAGAACGCCTGGATACAGTTCTGGCAAGGAAAAGACTGGCGGTATGTGAAAGATGGAGATTCTAGATGAAGATAGAAAAGCCTGCCGTTGAACCTTCTATGGACGAAATTTTAGCCTCTATTCGTCACATTATTTCTGGTGATTCGCGAGAGGAAAAAGAGCCGTTTTCAATATCAAGAAATCGTGATGATATTCTAGATTTGACAGATGCTTTGCCCGAAGAAGGTCAAAAAACGGAAAGCGTACAAGAAGAAAAAAAAGAAAATCCTAAATGTGCAATCCCTAACCTTCAGAAAGAAGGGACGGGTCATCTTCTAAAGGAATTTTCTGAGACAAAACAAGAAGAAGCAAGCCGAGACTTTCCCACTCCTGATTATGGGTTTGAGGAACCCCTTGTTTCCACAGCAGCTATTTCGGAAGCAGCTCAAGCGCTTCACTCGCTTAATAAGCTCGCATCCGAAAGCCCAAAATATGCTGACTCGCGTTTCAGTGAGGGTTTCGGGGGACAAACCGTTGAAAATCTTGTGCGTGAAACTTTAAAACCTCTTTTAAAGGAGTGGCTTGATACCAATTTGCCAACCCTCGTGCGGTGGGTGGTTAATGAACAAGTCGAAAGAATTGTGCGTCAAGTTGGAGCTACCCATTCTCCCTCGGCTTCAGAGAAGGAAAAGTCTTATTCCAAGCTTTAGGATTTCCTCCATGCTCAATAAAGATGAAAATTGGGTATTGAAAAGATACTGGATTGCCGCGGCCCCTTTGAGGCCTCGCAATGACGCCACCCCAGTCGTCTTTGCGAGGGCGTGAAGCGCCCGAAGCAATCCAGAAAAATGCGCATTTTGGGGATTGTTGGGTATATTTGCCACATGTTCATCTTAATCGAGTTATAAAAAATGTTAGATAAAACGTTTTCACCGTCCTCATTCGAAGAAAAGCTGTATACGGCTTGGGAAAGCTCTGGCTTAATGGCAGCTGGATCCAGGCCACAAGCGATTCCTTATACGATCATGATGCCGCCCCCCAACATAACGGGCAGTCTTCATATGGGGCATGCCTTTACATTTACACTCCAAGACCTTCTGATTCGCTTTCATCGTATGAAAGGGCAGGATGTGCTTTGGCAGCCGGGTACAGATCATGCCAGTATTTCGACCCAAATGGTGGTTGAGCGTCAGCTCGAGCAACAAAACCTTTCTCGCCATACTTTAGGACGTGAAAAGTTTTTAGAAAGAGTCTGGGAGTGGAAGGAAGAATCAGGGGGAATGATTTTCCATCAGCTGCGACGATTGGGTGCTTCCCCTGATTGGGATCGAGCACGATTTACCCTTGATGAAGGCTTAAGTGCTGCCGTCCGACATGTTTTTGTCGAACTTTACCGTCAGGGGCTTATCTATCGGGATAAGCGCCTTATCAATTGGGATCCTAAGCTTCATACAGCCATTTCCGATGTTGAAGTTGAAAGTCTCCCTCTTCAAGGCCTGATGTATTACTTTCGTTACCCCATTGAAGGACAGGCAGGTGAGTCCATTACCATTGCCACAAGCCGCCCAGAAACGGTTTTTGGAGATGTCGCTATTGCTGTCCATCCAGAAGATGAGCGGTATCAACATCTGATTGGAAAGCGTGTCCATCACCCCTTAACAGAACAGCTGATCCCTATCATCGGGGACCTACACGCAGATCCTGAAAAATTTACGGGTGCGGTTAAAATTACACCAGCCCACGATTTTAATGACTATGAGGTGGGTCGTCGCCATAGCCTTCCTGTTATTAATATCCTCGATCAAAATGCACATTTGAATGAAAATGTTCCAGTCCCTTATCAAGGTCTCGACCGTTTTGTTGCTCGACAAAAAGTGGTTGAAGAAATGAAAGATAAAGGATTTTTTGAGAAGGACGAGCCCTCTCTCATCCCAACTCCTCATGGTGAAAAATCAGGTGTTGTTATTGAGCCTTGGCTCACCGATCAATGGTATGTGGATGCGGCGACCTTGGCCCAGCCAGCCATACAAGCTGTTGAGCAAGGAAAAACAAAATTTGTGCCTCAATATTGGGAAAATACCTACTTTGAATGGCTAAGAAATATTCAACCCTGGTGCATTTCGCGCCAGCTCTGGTGGGGGCACCGGATTCCCGTTTGGTATGGCCCTGATGGCCGAGTCTTCGTTGCTCTTGATGAGGAAAATGCTCTGAAAGATGCTGCGCTCTTTTATAAAAAAGAGGTTCCCTTAACCCAAGATAAGGATGTCTTAGATACGTGGTTTTCCTCAGGCTTATGGCCCTTTTCAACCTTGGGGTGGCCCGAGGAAACGCCAGAACTCAAGCGTTATTATCCGACCGATGTTTTGGTGACGGGCCACGACATCATTTTCTTTTGGGTCGCGCGGATGATGATGATGGGCCTTCATTTTACCAAGGAAGTTCCTTTTAAAACCATTTACATCAATGCCCTTGTCCGAGACGAAAAAGGGCAAAAAATGTCAAAAACAAAAGGCAACGTTGTTGACCCTTTGATTCTTATTGATACCTATGGAGCGGATGCTTTAAGGTTCACCCTTGCTTCCTTAGCTGTCCCAGGTCGAGATGTTAAATTTTCTCAATCTCAAGTTGAAGGGTATCGTAATTTTGCCACAAAACTTTGGAATGCGGCCCGTTTTGCCGAACTAAATGGGTGTGCTTTTCATCCTGATTTTAGTCCTACCAATCTTCATGCCCCCCTGAACCAATGGATTGTGAGTCAAATTACAACGCTTTCACATGATGTGAGTACAGCCCTTGAAGAGTATAAGTTTAATGAAGCAGCTCATCTTCTCTATCAGTTTATTTGGGGAACATTTTGTGATTGGTACCTTGAATTTTGCAAACCTAAATTTGCAGGATCTGTGGCTGAAAAATCGGAAACTCAACAAACGGTGGCGTGGGTTTTAGATCGCATTTTGCGCCTCTTGCATCCTTTTATGCCCTTTCTTACTGAAGCTCTGTGGCAAAACCTGCGCCCAGAGGCAGGTCTTTTGATGGGTGCACTTTGGCCAGAAGATCCTGAGATGCACTATCCTGAAGTTAATCAAGATATGAACTGGCTGATCCAAGTTATCTCTGAAGTCCGCAGTGTCCGTACGGAAATGAACGTGCCCCCTGCGTCTTACCTTACCTTAAGCTTTTATGACGCAGAGCCTACAACCCATCGTCGAATAAGGGATCATGAGGATCTCCTCCTTCGGCTCGCTCGTCTTGATCACGTTAAGGCTTTTTCAGAACCTCTCTCGTCGGAAGAGGCGATGGGAGCCGCCCAAACTGTTATTGGGGAAGCAACCCTTCTCATCCCTCTCGCAGGGGCGATTGATGTCGCGGCT
>JAKBAL010000175.1 GCA_021809225.1 Pseudomonadota bacterium
GACTCTTTCAGGATACTTCCCTTCTAAAAGCTGTTTCATTGTCCGTTCTTTAATTCCACCAGGATGTCCTGTATGCCAATAAAATTTCCGATCCTTGAGCTTATTGCCCGTAAGACGGACTTTTTCTGCGTTAACCACAATAATGTGATCTCCACAATCCATATGAGGTGTAAATGTGGTTTTGTGCTTACCGCGTAGGTACTTCGCCACTTGAGACGCAAGACGACCTAACACAAGATCCGTAGCATCAATAACATACCACTTTTTGTCGACCTCACTGGCTTTCATCGAATAGGTTTTCATATCCTTTAACCTTCTTTAAAGACCAATGTTGGAAGATATTTATCCCTACCCCTCTCAATTGTCAAGGAATTTGTTAGGAAAAAGAGCACGGTATTATATTACCGTACTGAATCTTGAACCCATTTAAAGAAAGATTTCCCTCCTCGTTCGATAGGAATCTCGACAATTGCAGGCGTTTCATAGGGATGAAGATTTTGGAGGGTTTCAATGACATCGGAAACTTTTTCATAGGTTGTTTTCAGGAGGACAGCGACCTCTTGACTTTCTTCGAGCTGCTCTTCCCAAAAGTAAAGGGATTTTATCTTTCCCAAAACATTGACACACGCGACAAGGCGCTTTTCCAAAAGCAGACGACAAATTCTGGATGCTTCTTCTTCATTAGGAAAGGTTGTGTAGAGCAAGGAAAGTTTTGGTGTCATCGCCTGTCCCTAAAATGGTCGGAGCGGCGGGATTTGAACCCACGACCCCCACACCCCCAGCGTGGTGCGCTACCGGCCTGCGCTACGCTCCGAACGAGTTGACTATAGACACACTCAAGCTCTGAATCAACAGCGTTTTTCACCTTCCAAGAACAGTAGGGAGAAGAGATAAATATAGCATTGTCTTTTTTCATTCCCACCTTGATTGCGACCAACACGGGTAAAACAAAACCAGTTTATCCTGGATGGAAGCTTTTGGTCATAAATTCCGCCCCAATAAGAGACTTATTATAGGAGACGATGGTATCCCTATTGAGGACTTTCTCCTTATTCCATCAAGCGATGGAGTATAAATGACATTTGGCCATTTCATCTCAACTCTTTGATTTTTTAATTCGTTTATGAAATGATCATAATAAGTAACAGAAGAAACTTTCTTTTCTGCGTTCCAATGGGCGAGACGAGTTTTCTTATGTTATCAGAGAACCCATATCTTGATTTAAGGAAGTGATGAAAAATCTTTTGTATAAGATCAAAAGCCTAGCTATGTCCATAGATTTTTCCCTTAACTCTTGATAACGACACATCTCGAGATGAAGGATAAGGTTCTGCTAAAATTATCTTATCCACCATCCTATGTGTTGCAACACGAAAGTTTACGTTAAGTGGTCCCGGGATTCTCTTAAAACAAAGATAAAAAAACAGGAAAAGGACACTATTTCTATATCATTAAGACTATTTTCACTCCCTCTGGGCTAGGCTATATCACAAACGATTTCTGAGAGGGAGGAATGTTTCATGAAAGTCTTCGTTGCCGTTAAACGAGTCGTGGATTATAGCGTTAAGGTACGTGTAAAGGCGGATGAGACTGGCATTGATCTTACGGGTGTAAAAATGTCTCTTAATCCCTTTGACGAAATTGCTGTTGAAGAAGGCGTACGTCTTAAAGAAAAAGGAATTGCTTCAGAAATTATTGTCGTTTCTATCGGAGAAACATCTTGCCAAGAATCCCTTAGAACAGCATTAGCTCTTGGGGCAGACCGAGCCATTCATGTGGAAACATCTCTTGAAACACAGCCCTTAGGTGTTGCCAAAGCTTTAAAAATTCTTATTCATAGAGAATCACCTCACCTTGTGATTCTCGGCAAACAAGCGATTGATGATGATTTTAATCAAACAGGGCAAATGCTTGCTGCCCTTCTTAAATGGCCGCAAGGGACATTTATCTCCTCATTAGAGATTAAAGGAGAAAACATTGAAGTTGTTCGGGAAGTTGATGGCGGGCTTGAGACTCTCAAAATGCCCTTGCCAGCCGTTGTGACGACCGACTTAAGTCTCAACAAGCCGCGGTATGCAACTCTTCCTCATATTATGAAAGCTAAGCAAAAACCCCTTGAAGTTATAACACCAGAAGCCTTAGGTGTTAATTTAACGCCCCACCTTAAAACCCTTCGCGTTGACGCGCCGCCTGCAAGGAAACCTGGCGTAAAAGTCAGAAATGTCAATGACTTGTGGGAAAAACTCACTCATGAAGCAAAGGTGATCTAATGTCCCTTCTTCTCATAGCTGAACATGATCAAAAGACGTTGGCCCAAGCGACTCTTGCGACACTTACAGCCGCCAAAGAATTTTCCGTTCCCATTCACGTTGTTGTGATGGGGAGCACGTGTCAAAAGGTTGCAGAAGACGCAGCATCCTATGAAGCCGTTAAAAAAGTGTGGATTGTTGAAAACCCTATCCTTAACCATGTTGTGGCTGAAAATGTAACGGATACTCTTTTAGAGCTCGCAAAAGCGTATCCATTGATTCTTGCTCCTTCGACAACCTTTGGGAAAAATCTCCTCCCGCGGATTGCAGCTTTGTTAGACGTCGCCCAAATTTCCGATGTCATAAAGATTATAGATGGAAAAACCTTTGTAAGGCCCATTTATGCTGGGAATGCCTTAGCAACTGTCGTTTCAGAAGATGAAGTTAAGGTGATGACTATTCGCCCTACCGTTTATGAACAAGCACCAAGGGGATCTGGAAAAGCTCCCATTGAAACTTACCCTTTTAAGGAACCATCCGTTCCTGTCCCCACATTTATCAAATTGGAAGAAAGCGCATCAGAAAGACCCGAATTAACCACTGCATCCATTGTTGTTTCAGGCGGAAGAGGCCTTCAAAACAAAGAAAATTTTGCGCTGCTTGAAGCTCTAGCCGATGAGTTGGGAGCGGCCATTGGAGCCTCCAGAGCGGCCGTTGATGCTGGTTTTATTCCCAATGATTATCAAATCGGGCAAACAGGAAAAGTTGTGGCGCCAAGTCTTTATATTGCTGTTGGAATTTCAGGGGCCATTCAGCACCTTGCGGGTATGAAAGATAGCAAAATCATTGTAGCTATCAATAAGGATCCAGAGGCTCCTATTTTCCAAGTTGCTGATTATGGGCTCGTGGGAGATCTTTTCACGATTTTGCCCGAGCTGATCGCAAAAGTAAAAGCTTCCTTGAGGAATGAAGGTAAGTAGGATAAAGTCAAAAAAATCAGTCATTAAAGAAAAATTTAAAATTTTTTACGATAGGGAGTCATATGATTGAAAATATTGGCATCATAGGTGCTGGTCAAATGGGGAGCGGAATTGCCCACGTGTGTGTCTTGGCAGGGTATGAAGTCTTTTTAAGTGACATTTCGAAAGAGATTGTTGAAAAGAGCTTTGCTACTATTGACCATAATATGGAACGGCAAGTTGCCCGCAATAAGCTTTCTGTTGAAGAAAAAGAGGAAGCTTTAGCAAAGCTTCACATTTTTGTAGGTCTGAATGGATTTAAAAAATGTGATGTGGTGATTGAAGCCATCACGGAAAATGAAGAGATTAAGAAATCTATTTTTAAAGAACTGGCTCCTCACCTTTCATCCCAATGTCTTCTTGCCACAAACACATCGTCGATTTCTGTTACAACTCTTGGGAGGGCGACCGATCGACCCGATAAATTTATAGGCATGCACTTTATGAATCCTGTGCCTATCATGCAGCTTGTTGAATTGATTCGAGGAATGGAGACATCGAATACAACATTCGAGTCCATTCGAGAGGTCGTTAAACGGCTTGGCAAAAAATCTATTGTATCCGAAGATTACCCTGGATTTATCGTAAATCGCATTTTAATGCCTATGATTAATGAGGCAATTTTTGCTCTTTTTGAAGGGGTTGGGACTGTTGAAGCTATTGACAAAGGAATGCGCTTAGGCGCAAATCACCCAATTGGCCCATTAGAACTTGCAGACTTGATAGGTCTTGATACCTGTTTTTTTATTATGAACGTTCTGTATCAAGGTCGGGGGGAAAGTAAGTATAAACCTTGTCCTCTGTTAACTAAGTACGTTGAAGCAGGATGGCTTGGGCGCAAAACGGGCCGTGGATTTTATGATTATAAAGGGGAACAGCCCATTCCCACACGTTAGGAGATGATATGAACCCTCTTGAGACCATGAGCTTTGAAGAAGCCTTAAGAGAACTTGAAACGATTGTGCGTCGTCTTGAAGAAGGAAAAACAAGCCTTGAAGAAGCCATCAATGCCTATGAAAGAGGCGCTTCTTTAAGAATTCATTGTGAAAAAAAGCTCAAAGATGCGCGTCTTCGCGTCGAGCACATCGTCGTAGGAACGGATGGTACCATTACAACGAAACCTATTGACCTTGAAGTATGATTCTTTTGTCCGACGTCTTCAAGCGACGGCTTTTGACGTTGAGATTGTATTAGATCAAATCCTTCCACCTCCCACAACGCGCCTTCATGAAGCTATGCGGTATAGTGTTCTCGGGGGTGGAAAACGCCTTAGATCCTATTTTACATGGGCATCTTCTCAGCTTTTTAAGGTTTCTTCTTCAGAGGTCTTAAAAACAGCTGCGGCTATTGAATTGATTCACGCCTACTCGCTTGTTCATGACGACCTTCCTTGCATGGATAACTCAGACATAAGGCGGGGTAAGCCCAGTTGTCATAAGGCTTTTGGCGAAGCGACGGCGACCCTGGTAGGGGACGCTCTTATCCCTCTTGCTTTTCAAACGCTTGCGTCCCTGGATGTTGCTCCTGAAGTGCGCCTTGAACTGATTCATAAACTAGGACAAGTAATCGGTTCCCAAGGACTTGTGGCTGGACAAATGATGGATTTGGGTCAAGAAGGACCTCGCTCAACATTGGAAGATCTTCTAGAACAACAGCGCCTTAAAACAGGGGTGCTGTTTGGTTTTGCAGCAAGTGTGGGCGGTATTTTGGGAAATGCTTCTCCCCACGAACGACACGCCTTAAGGTCATTCGGCCTTCTTTTTGGAGAAGCCTTTCAAATGAAAGATGACTGGTTGGATGGGTGTGGGGATGCGGAAGATATTGGCAAACCATGCGGTCAAGACATTGAAAAATTTACATTTTTAAATCTTTTAGGCCCTGAACTCCTGAGTACAAAAACAGAAGAGACGCTTACACAAGCTCTTGAAACTCTCTCTCCGTTCGGCGCAAAAGCCGATCTTTTGAAAGAAGCTGCTGGCTATGCACTACATCGGTTAGCATAAACATAAGAATTAACGGATAGAACGCTAAATCTTATGTTTATGTGCCTTTAGTAGGACTTCGTCCTTTGGAGTGAAAGGATAAGATCCCTATTCATTGATATAATTATAAATAAGACCCGCTCTAATCCAGTGCGAATTGTCGCATTCCCCGCTGCTCTCTTCTCCACTGTAAGTACTGGAGTCTGTATCAAAATCAGAATCACGTCTAATCCAAATGATACAAAGGGTTCCAAAAAATTACTTATAGAGTTATTTAAAAAAAA
>JAKBAL010000176.1 GCA_021809225.1 Pseudomonadota bacterium
CTTCAACAACTTTTTGCAGAAGTTCAGGCTCAATATCTGATACAAACAGCTCTGCCCCTGCTTCTGCTAAAAGTTTACAGAGATGATACCCTACATGCCCTAGCCCCTGGACAGCAACTTTAATTCTTTTGAGTGAATCCTTTTCCAAACGATAGGTCACTGCGGCACGGATACTTTCATAAACACCCATGGCTGTAAAGGGAGAAGGATCCCCGCTCCCGCCAG
Source organism: Pseudomonadota bacterium (assembly GCA_021809225.1). The sequence continues at coordinate 226 of JAKBAL010000176.1, forward strand.
GGAGACCAACCACGTGGGAGGTCATCTCCCTGATGATGGCCATATCCTCAACTGATGTCCCCACATCCTCAGCCGTACGGTAGCGCCCGGTAAGCTGTTCCACCCAATGACCAAAAGCTTTGAGAAGAGCTGGAGATTTATCCTTATGCGAGTCTCCAATAATAACGGCCTTCCCACCTCCAAAAGGAAGGTTAGCCATAGCTGCTTTATAGGTCATGCCTCGAGCAAGCCTCAAAACATCCGTAATTGCATGCTGCTCGTCAACATAAGGCCACATCCGACAACCGCCTAAAGCTGGACCTCGATTTGTATTATGAATGGCAATAATGGCCTTGAGACCTGTTTCTTTATCATAAAAAAAAGTGACTTGTTCCTGACGATCGAAATCAATGGCATTAAAAACAGGCATAGAAGTTCCCCTAGAGCGCTTTTTCTTATGCTAATTTGATCATAGACCTGCTTAAAATATGCTTAAGATGCAATTTTTTAGGAATATTTCGTCACTGCCGTAACTTCTCACCCGCCCCTGCTGCGTCATTCTCGCAAAAGCGGGAACCCAGGGTAAACATTTAAAAACAAAAAGTTATATGAACTTATTTGTGGTAACTCCACGCCCCATGTGGGAACGAGTGAGAAGCTACTTCATTCATGGGGAATAAATTCTTCTTTTCTTGATCGAGGAAAAGTTTCTGGAATCAGGGGCATCAAGAGAAGAGAAATAATAAGACAAATGGGAATGCTCATTAAGGCAAAACGGTAATCTGCAATCGTGTAAAGAGGAACTCCATTTTCCATCCCGCCCGACCAAGCTACTTCTAAAAACTTCCCCACAAGAGGCTGCAACACAAGACCGAGCATCATCACAATCATATTGGTAAAACTAATCGCTGTTCCGTTACTCGCATGGGGTGTCAACTGACACACGGAAGAAAAAATAAGAGGTTGAGAAGAGAAAACAAATCCTGCAGCAAAAAGAAGGCCATACATTCCGGAAAGAGGAACACCTGGCGTGTAAATGATAATAGCATTACAGATAATAGAAAGGGCTGCTCCTACTGTCATAAGAACGCGACGTTCTTTAAAATAATCCGAAAGAAGAGCCACAAAAGGCGCACCAATTCCGACACCAACATAAAACATGGTTGTAACCGAAGCTGCCGTTGCCCTGTCAATGCCATAAAGTTTCATTAAAAATGGCACCCCCCATAAATCAACAAAGGCTAACATAGGCGCATACATAAGCGCTCCATAAAATCCCAAGGCCCAGATTCGATAATTCGTAGCAATATTCCAAAGACTTGTAAAAAGCGTTTTAACTCTTGTATCAATGATTGAAGGAGGGGTTATAGGGCCTTCCGGAGGAGTATCTTTTACAAAGATCCAAATCCCTACTGCTAATACCAATCCAATGGGAATAACAACATATAATAAAGCTTCTCGCCATCCCAGCATATCAATGATAAGTGCAAGAGGATAACCAAGAGAGGCCCCAAGCTTACCAGCTAGCAACGTAAATCCTACCACAAGCGCAAGCCTTTCTGGGTGAAACCAAAAAGTTGCAAGTTTTAGGGTTCCTAAAAAAGCACAGGTAGACCCTGCCCCAATGACCAATCGGCCAAAACAAGCAAAATAAAAGGACTCAGATAAAGCAAAAATGGCCGTCCCTATTATACAAAGAAGAACTGCTCCCTTCAAGAGGCGCGCAGGCCCAAATTTATCCATTCCCAGACCAACAGGAATTTGGAGTGTTGTATAAGAGAGCAAATAGAAGGCACTTAAAACACCCAAAGCGCACGCTTCAACAGAAAAATCTCGCATAAGATCTTCCGTCATTACACTCGGGGAATTTCGAAGGATAAATTGATAAAGGTAAAAAAGTCCCGCAAAACTCCAAACAAACCAAGCTCTCACATCTGAAGAAAAACGCTTCCTATTTTCTGTCAAATGAGTTTCCTGGATCCTCGTAGAAGTCATTCATATGCTCCATTCCTCTCATATTTTTCAATCAACAATTTATGAGGCATTCCAACCTATTTGTCTAGAGAAAGCCCTAAAAAGACTATTTTAAGTAAAATTCAAGGGTCGACACAACGCGGATTTTTTTCATCAAAGAGTTTATTCCCTCATCATATTCTTGATTAGGAGACGCGTCTGGACTTGTGAGACGAATGACACCCTGATTGGCTTTACGAATACCTCCAATTTGACTGCCCGTCGTTTTGGCAAAACTAGCGGCAATATCTTGAGCATTCTTCGTCGATTCTGCAATAAGTTTTGGACGTAACTCATTGAATTTATCTAAATAAAATCGAGTATCACTTCGTGATATAGAAACGCCTTGGCTCAAGAGTTCTCCGGTCTTTGCGGAAAGTATGTTAAGAGCATCAACTTTAGGAGAGTTCACAAAGGTAGAATATTCAATAAGGTAGCGTTCTGGAGACAAATCACCTGATCCATATTCACGCGCATGAAGATCTGTGACTCGCGGAGAAGATAGGGTAATTTCGCTTTTCTCAAATCCCTCTTTTAGAATAAAGTTTTGAACAAGCTCAGAATCATGGGATAACTTTTCATACAATGAACTAAGATTATTTCCTGACACCTTGAAGGCAATTTCCCACGTTCCACGATCAGCCTTTTCCACTCGTTCTACAAGTCCTTTTGCTGTGACGTACCTATCTCCCAATTTGGCTTCTAAAATCCCCTTGTAGATAAAAAAGCCAGCTATAGCTGGGCCAAGGGCTATGCATAACCCCAGAACGGCAGCAGCAGCTGTTGGACGGAATGATGCCATGGAACATCTCCTCTTATTTGATCCTCTAAGAATATCTTCTTTTCTCTCCTTCTTCCATCCTCTTTTTCAGAGTTTACCTAAAAATGCCTAAAATAACTCTCGACAAAAAGACGAAGGGTTGATATTGTCCGCTCAATCTTAAGGGATGTAATCCTTTTCTTAATTATCGCGGGGTGGAGCAGCCCGGTAGCTCGTCAGGCTCATAACCTGAAGGTCGTAGGTTCAAATCCTACCCCCGCAACCAATAAAATCCTCACTTTTTTGATCTCTTGAGAGTCTCACATAACCTCTATGGGACACTGGAGGGACACTTTGAAAAAACACTCCCTTCCTCGTTCCCCATACCTCAACTTCATCCATAAGATAATCTGTGCGTTTCCAATTCTCCTGTATTTTGATGTATTGTTATGCAGCTTTGCACTTAATATGAAAAAAATACGATGGCAACGATAGAAAAAAGGACCACAGACGAAGGGAAAGTTGTTCATCGCGTAAAAATTCGACTGAAAGGTTATCCGCCCCAAACAGCGAGCTTCCAGCGATTAACAGACGCAAAGATATGGGCTCAACAGTAGGAGGTTGATAACAAGAAGATAAAAGACAGGAAGGATTGATGTTAAGGTCTCCATACATTTGCACAAGACTCTCTTTTGAAACAATAGCTTCGAAATCTTGCGCAAGTAAATCTACTCTTTTTGATGGATAGATCTCATATAATAGGTGAGAAGAAACTTTGACGGCGTAAAAAGGGGGGACTTGTTTTTTAATATATCAGACGAATACATAAACAACCTCATAAAAAATTACCATTCAAATGTAATAAACTTTTTTTATTCATTTTCAATAAGTATTTTTATAATGAGTTACATCACTTTGATAGGTTGTAAAAAACCCTCTAAAAAGCTGCATTCAAGATTTAGCCCAACGTGAAAAGAGAATCAAGGAGGCGGGTGATCATAACGTAATTTTCTGAAGATAGTCTTATGCAAGATTTTGTGGTGTGAAGACTGCTTTCCAAAGAAGCCTTTAACTCTTGAATAGAAACTCCTTCAGCTTTTTGAGTTGAGCATACTCTTTTCCGTCTTGATGAATAGAAATTCATTTTAGGGAAGAGGATTAGACACCATCCCTCCTAGTCAACTATTCCGTATAGAGAGTACGAATATTTGAAAACATACAGTTTTCAAGGTAATTCATACTAAGATCTATTTTATTTTGTGCTGTTTCAAAAGACTGAGAAGGAAATACCCTCACTTTTTTATTTTTCTCTGTTCTTGTAAAAAAAATAGAAGAAGTACGCGTTACACTGTTTAAGCTAAGATTTTTACATACTTTATTATTGTCAGTATCAAAGTATGAATATGAAATATCCGTATATCCACGTCCAGAATAGTAAATTGGGATAAAGGAGATTTCGTCTTTTATATAATCATCTAGCTCCATACTCTTAAGGGATTTCATGAAATCTTTATATAATTCTCCACCATTAGATAATTGTGTCATAATTTTTGATTGACATTTTGAGCACGCATCATAACGAGAAAAGAATTTTACTCCCAGACATTCAACTGATTGCAATTCATCTTTATTGCATTTTTTACTAACAAGTTGTTCAAATATTGAATTATTATATTTGTTTTCTTCTCCATCAAAATCCTTACTAACACTTTCTAACTTAAAAAACCTGTCTTCACTATGCCCTGGAAATGTTGCTTTTTTTCCGGAATGTATGAAAACTTGCATTTCCTCATCATTAATCGAGGTATTTCTCATATTCCACGCACTAGTCCCCGAAGAAAAATCTATAAGGCGCTTTCTACTAGTTTGAAAATAATCATTTGTAGTAACATTTAGACCAGTATAATGACTAACACCTGGTATTTTATCAAAACCATGAAATTTGGCCATTACAAGACTATCTGCATAGTGTTGAATATCATCTGAATCAGTATATACACAAAATATTTTTACAAAAAGATGGTTAATAGAGTGTGCTCCAGGCGTTAATTGCTCAGCTAAATTAAGAAGATAATCACGATTTTCTTCAGGGATTTCTGTTTCTCCCCAATATAATGAGGTTTTATAGGAAAAATATAAGTTGAATCGATCCTGTTCTCTAAATTTCTTTTTAGGATTAAATGCTCTTACTAATCCTTTCCCACTTACATTCTCTTTAATATCATCCCACTGTGTATATGCGGAATTTGATAAATAGATAAGAAGAAACATCGACAATAAAATTATTCTCATGTCTTACCTCCTAAAAAGATAAATATTAAGCATGTTCTCTCTTTAAAAGAGAGAATTCTAATTCTTGTATCAAGCAAGTATAGCCTACCAATCAAATCCCAACAAATACCCCTGTCTTTGTTCTTACTATTGTATACAATTTTTTGAATCATGGTAAGTTGATTTAAGACACAATCACATTCCTTGGTTTTGGCCTCGCCTCTATGTTCATTATTGCCTGCATTAACTATACTCATCATGAATTAAACTAAGTGT
>JAKBAL010000177.1 GCA_021809225.1 Pseudomonadota bacterium
CGTGTTGAAACACAAAGAGTTCGCGTTGAAAGACTTCGCGTTGCTGCTGAATTACAAAGAGCTCGCGTTGCTGAAGTAGAAAGGGCTCGTGCTGTAGAAGTAGAAAGACTTCGCGTTGAAAGAGCTCGCGCTGCTGAAGCAGAAAGAGTTCGTGTTGAAGCAGAAAGAGTTCGCGTTGAAAGACTTCGCGTTGCTGCTGAATTAGAAAGAGCTCGCGTTGCTGAAGTAGAAAGGGCTCGTGCTGTAGAAGTAGAAAGACTGCGCGTTGCTGCTGAATTAGAAAGGGCTCGTGCTGTAGAAGTAGAAAGACTTCGCGTTGAAAGAGCTCGCGCTGCTGAATTAGAAAGAGCTCGCGTTGCTGAATTAGAAAGAGCTCGCGTTGCTGAAGTAGAAAGGGCTCGCGCTGCTGAAGCAGAAAGGGCTCGCGCTGCTGAAGCAGAAAGAGTTCGTGTTGAAGTAGAAAGAGCGCGTCAAGAAGCACTTCTCCGAGAAACAGCAGCTGAAGAGGAACTGATTACAAATCATTTTTTCCAAGGGAGGGATCCAATACCATTTGATGAACGGCTTGATCAGAGAATACGTAACACCTTGGAACGGATGACGGTTGATCAAAATCCTATGGTAGGAACAGCCCCTACGCCTGGCAGCCCTGTCATTCGAAGGCATTGGTCGGATTACGCCCGGGACAATCTAATACGCAGTATTGTCCTATATTCTGGGCACACAGGCCAACATGGTGGAACATATGGGACAACGCAAGGGCAAGAATCATACATGATTGATCAATGTTGGCTTGAAGTCGATTCAGATGCTGTTTTAGATGTGGGAAATGTGCGACAAATGCGATATATTCCTTCAGAAGCTGTAGATCAAATCATTTCGGATGATTCGCGGTTTTTAACGGATGACACCATTGAATCTCTTGCGCGAGTTCTGAAACTAGGCGGAAAAATGATTTTTAAACCAGGCGGTGGACTTGGATGGCCCAAAATCGAGTTCTTTCCTCCCCCCCCTCGTCGCGTTATAAGTGCTTCAGGCCGAGCTGCTGTAGCGCCTGAGGCAGTAGTGAGAGCCATAATAAATAATACTGATGGTGCAAAGGATAGGTTTGTTGCAAAAGCCCTAAAAAAGGCAAGAGGTTTTTATAGGGCGAGGGGCTATAGCCAAGTTGATTATGATCAGGATTGTTTTGTTCTGACAAAGTAAGAATGACAACCTTAAAACTCCTATGTTACGCACCTTTTTAGACTCTTGTGCGGAGTCAGTTTGATATGACTAAGTTTTATGCCGCAAGGGTTTAAAAAAAAGTTTCAAAAACTCCTTTCCTAACATCACTCCTTCCTTATAAAATAAATATGAAAAGAAAGGGTGAAGGGTGCGTTTTAAATATCTATTGCTAGCTCTAATCCTCCTTCTTCCATCCCCTGCCTTAGCTGGAGGAGGGGGATTGACTGGCAATACCTTAAGCTTATGGTGGGCTTTACCCTTTGGGGGGATGCTTGCATCCTTGGCGCTGGCGCCCCTTTTTGCGATTCATTTTTGGGAAGCCCATTATGGGAAGGTTGCCTTAGGGTGGTCCTTGCTCACAATAGCTTCCCTCATTGGCGTCTTCGGCATCTCTCTTGCGACAACAGCGATTTTAGGAACTTTTTTTCACCATTACCTTCCTTTCGTCATCATGATCGGCGTCCTTTATACAATTGCAGGAGGAATTCGGATAGAAGTGCAATCCCATGCAACTCCGCTTATCAACACAGCTCTTCTGGCTGTGGGGACATTTTTTGCAGGCTGGATTGGGACGACTGGAGCCTCTATTTTGTTGATTCGGCCCTTGCTCCATATCAATCGCGATCGTAAAATGCGCGTTCATCACATGATTTTTTTTATCTTCCTTGTCGCAAATATTGGGGGAGCTTTAACTCCTCTTGGAGATCCGCCTCTGTTTATTGGATTTTTAAACGGGGTTTCCTTTTTTTGGCCTTTTGAATATTTGATTTTGTCAATGATAGCCGTTGCTCTTCCTCTTCTTCTAATTTTCTATGGCATAGATAGCTACTTTGTTAGGAAGGAAGGCCTTTTTCCTCAAAACGCTTGGCCACGCATAAAAATACAGGGAGAGAAAAATGGGTTGCTCTTTCTTGGGGTTATTGGACTTGTCCTTTTAAGCGGACTTTGGAAGTCGGATTTCACCCTACACGTTGGAGGGGTATCGCTTGAAGCCCAAAACGTGATTCGAGATGTAGGTCTTGTGCTTTTAGCAATGGTTTCATGGTTTTTTACGCCACCTGCAATTCATAAAGAGAATCATTTTTCTTGGGAGCCTTTAAAGGAGGTTACAAAGCTTTTTTTTGGGATCTTTATGACGGTCATTCCTGTCATCGCTATCCTTGATGCAGGGCTTGATGGAGCGATGGCGCCTTTGATTTCTCTCGTGGATATCAATGGTTATCCACAAAATACCATGTATTTTTGGCTATCGGGAGGACTCTCTTCCATTTTAGATAATGCACCGACTTACCTTGTTTTTTTTCATATGGCAGGAGGAGATTCTACCCTTCTCATGTCGAGTTTGGCGCGAACTCTGGAAGCCATTTCATTAGGGGCTGTCTTTATGGGAGCCATGACCTATATCGGAAACGCGCCTAATTTTATTGTCAAAGCTATAGCGGAAAGCCAAAAAATTCCCATGCCTAGCTTTTTTGGGTATATGGCATGGTCACTCGGAATTCTCTTGCCTCTTTTCATTCTCTTATCTTGGTGGCGGTTTTAATAAAACTTTTCTTGAAATAAGATAACGTTCTTGATACATTACTGAGTACTTAAATTTTTTTTCTAATTTATAGGTGTTAAAATGAAATTATTTCACAATCAATATTTATCAAAAACGGCATTAGCTCTTTTTCTTTCCCTTGTTTCGGTTTCCTCCGTCCATGCTATGGAAGATAGTGAAGGAAATAGAAAAGCATTATCCAAGCCTTCTGCTCCGAAAGTGCTTTCTCTTACGAGGAGTTTTTTGGAGATTAATGACCTAAGCGTACCAGTTGACTTAGCGTATCCATATAAGAAGGTTACTTCAGATCAGACACGATTTTTCTTTGAAGGAGAGGTATTAATCCTTGATCCAGAAGAGACATCACCCTTTGAAAACTACGTTACTGCGCCTTTGCTTCCTTGTTTGTTCGGCCGTATTTATGATCCAACAAGTAAGAAGAGTCTCGTTTTCCATAAATATGCTATTCATAGTATGGAATCTCTTAAGCCATTTTTTTATGATAAGTTTGCACCCACTCGCCCAGAACTGTGCGAAGTGTCCCTTTATTCATGTGCATTGAGCCTGGGCCAATTCGAACATCATCAGAAATTTTATGGGAAGAAGAGCCAAAGTCAAGAGATGGCCACTGTGCGCAATAGTCTAGAAGCAGATTTTCAAATTCCAAGAAATAATATTGAAATGTTTTTTTTCAGAGGGTTACAGACACTGCCCCCGCTTGGCCAATTTGAAGGAACAGCTTTGACTGTTGGTGTCACAAGGGAGGGTCAGGTCTTTCATACATCTCTTGTTGCTGAAGATGTTTTCAATCTGGAAGAAGCTAAACTTCCCTCAAAAATGAGAAAATTTGAAAAATTTAGTAAGTTGGTACCTGAACGCAAAGAAGAACTTGTTATGGGTTTAACAACTCAAGTCCTCTGTCCTACGGTTCGAGCTCATTTCGTTGTAAATCCTGAAATAATAGAAAGAAGCGGGTATGGTGACCTAGCATTTTTTTCAAGCGAAGAACTCAATATACCTGCCTCTTCTTTAAGAAGATTTTTTAATGTCAATTTTACGAACGGGAAGCCACATTATAAAAACCCATTTAAAAATTAACTTGAAGTGTAACTATTCACCATTTTTACCATACAAGACACAAGGTGGTGAATAGTTTATTCTTTTATCTAGGGAACGGGTTTAGGACTTTTCACCGATTGGCTTAACTTTTGGGCTACAAGAGCATTGAGGCTGATTCCAGCTTGAGCGGCTTCAATGGCAAGGGCGCGGTGGATACGTTTATCAATGCGAACATTAAACTGACCGCTATACTCTTTCTTAGAAGGAGCAACAGGAATGGGCTCATCATGTTTCAGATAGCTTTCTTTTATACCTTTCCAAGCCTCGTTTAGTTCTAGCAAAGCGCCTTCTGGAGAATCTCCAAATGCGGAAACATTCGGGAGCTCTTCAAAATGGGCAATCCAATCCCCTTCTTCTTGCCTGTATAGTTCTATTGAAAACCCATCAAAATCGTCTTTGACACTCATGTCTCTTTTCCTTTTGTACTCACCCGTCCACCTACACGGCGCGACGGAAAATGACAAGATTCTGTAATTGTAGCCATTTAGCTTTGGCTTATTTTGTAACTATATACAGTTACAAAAAAATGTCAAGTCCTAAGTTAAGGTTTCAATGAAGCGGCGCTACATGGATAGGAATTTTATTCAACTCATCCCCTAGCTCTATTTCAGCTTTTTTAAGATCACAGGCTTGTTGAAGTCTAAGCCATAGGGCAGGCTCAGTATCACAAAAACGTCCGAGGCGTAAGGCCATGGCAGGCGTTATGGGGTGCTCACCTTTTAAAATTCGATGAAGGGTTTGTCGGGATACGCCTAGTTCTTTGGCAGCAGTGGTAATAGATAAACCCAAGCTTGGGAGCACATCCTCTTTGAGAATCAGCCCAGGGTGAGTAGGTATTCTTTTGGGGCGCTCGGTAATAAAATATTCACTTGTCGTCATTGTACGATCTCCTAATGATACTGTTCAAGGTCTACTACCCATGCATTGGTTCCACGCCATTCAAAGGTGATGCACCAAGCTCCGTTAACATGTAATGTGTAACGTTTCGGAGTGCCTAGAAGTCCATGAAAATTAAAGCCTGGGATGTTTAAGTCTTCAGGACGTTCAGCTTGATCAAGGACGTCAAGACGCCTAAGGCATCGTACCACAAGTTTAGTATCTAGCTTATGGCTCTTTCCATCTATAAATAAGTCTTTTAGAGCCTTATTTCGAAAACTCTTTATCATTTCTAATGTGTAACATAGATCATTACATATGTAAAGAGATATGTTACAAACAAAATGTGTGATTCTTCTCTTTGTCGCATACTTTTACCCCCGTGGATAATTTTTAAGGGAAAAACTTTTCACTTTTAAATCTCTTTCTTTCTGCCAATTAAAACATGTAAAATCAATCTATTAAAAAAATTTTTAGGAAGAGTAAAAGCCCTTTTACACACAAACGCCTGTGGATAACCTTGTGATTAATTTTCATCCCAGATTATCCCATTGAATCCCATAAATCCCCATGTTATACCATTAAAATACGAGTGTTTCCCGATCGGGGATCAAAATTATTTTAATGAGCAAGGAATGGCATTATTTCTGTCCACATTTATTAACAAGCTTGATAAGAAGGGGCGCGTTTCCGTTCCGGCCTCTTTTCGTCTTGCACTTTCGGAACAGAAATTTCAAGGA
>JAKBAL010000178.1 GCA_021809225.1 Pseudomonadota bacterium
GTGTGAGGATAAGGTCGGGAGCTCCCGTTAATGATTTAGCGAGTAGGAATTGAAGGTTAATCAGGCCTTGTTTGAAGATCGAATAGAGCGGATAATTCAAGGTTTTTTTCCAAGGGATATGATGGTCTTGTCCCATCAAGTAAGCAATCAGTAAGGCAAAACCCAGAATAATTAGCAAGGAAATGAGCCGATATGAGTGCTTCATGTGGGTATTTTCCCAATGAAATCCAAATGTTTTTAACTTCCTAAAAAGTTCCTCAATAGACCAGCGCTCGCGATATTTGGCGAGGATTTGTGAAGCTTTTAAGTCCTGATTCGTCATCACAATGACAAGTTCACCTGATTTGCTGAGAGTTCCTGCAAAATAGACCGTGCTTCCATACATTTCCTTTTCGACAAGTCGGCTCTGCCATCCTTTAAGATGGTGAAAAAGCCTTTTTGCTTGGATGGAAGATTTTCCCCAAGGAAGTTTCGTATTTTCTTTGACACGAATGAAGTAAGGAATCTTGGTTTTATTAAGCATTTTGAACCATTTCTGGCCAACAAATTCCCTGTCAGCCATTAATGACTTGATGCGATGAAATCCGAAAATCTCATTAAATTCTTCGAGTAAATCAATTCGTTCTGTAGCATTTGAGTTTCCTGCCTTATTCAGATCTACAAAGAGGAGAGGTAAGGAAATCTTTTTGCTAATTCGCCAACTTAAGACGAGATAATTGATATCCTTATCCCCAAATTTCCAATTGGTTCTGTCAAGGCAGAGATCGAAATTTCCTTTAAATCCTATAACGTCAACAATTGCCTTAGCGTAATCCTTTATGGATAATTCTTCTTGAAAAAAAACGTTCAACTCTTCGTAAGGAGGCTTTTGGATTGGGACTTATCACATATCGTGCGAGGCTTTGATGGTGGACATTACGACGACACAGGACCCCAAAAACCATTGATGCCAGTGTTTTTTGCCTTGATGGATGGATTGAAACGTGTTCTGATATTTTTGTCGTAAGGGGAGGTGTTTTTATCATTAAATGAGTGGAGAAATAAAATATGTTAAATAAATTTTTGCTAACTGGCTTTTTGCTTGTAAGCTCCTTGGGACTTATATCCTCTGCTAACGCTGGTTTTGAAGAGGATAACTTTACTCTTCCCGTAGAGGAACTTCTGAAGGTCCGAAAGAAACTTCAGGAGGTTGGGGGAGATGGGATAATCTCCATCGAAGGAAAAAAATTCAGGGGCGTGGATAACCGTCAGCGCGACTCTGACGAACTTCAACCGATTTTCCGTACATTTGTGCTTCAGGCAGTAAACTGGAGGGGCTCATATAGGTTTTTCTTCACCTCCAATACCCCGAAACATTGGATCTATGACGAGGAAACTGAAAAATGGAACTATAGCAGTGACAAATCTGCGAAACATTGGGGCTATGACAAGGAGGTTGGGGAATGGACCTATAGCAAAGACAAATCTGTTTTCACCAAAAGCTGGAATGGTGAAAGTCCATACCTCGAAGTAGAATATCCATTCTTCGATCTAACACTGATTCCTATTCAGGAAAATTGACTAAGTAAGGATTAACACATCTAAACTTTAGCAAAAACCACCTCTGCATACATAGAGGTGGTTTTTAATATCCCTTGCGGTGAAAAAGACAAGCGCTCTTTCAATAAGTTAGAACTATAATCTGCCAAAGTCGAGAAAACAGGGAAAGGGTCACTATTTTCTAACCTTTTCCGCCGTTTCTGTACCATCCACATACCATCTCCTTAATGCTCGTCTTCATCCTCACTCTCAAAAATCTTATGGGTTTGGCACACGTAAAGCCAATGAATCCATTAGATTTTAAAGGTAGATTGATGAAGAGAGTGGGGACAACTCTTACGTTTCTAGCTCTTGATTAAGCCCGTTCTCCCTCTCCCATTTTTCATGAATCTCCATAAGCTCTCTCAAGTCTGATCGAACCAGCTCAAGTTCATGCCAAGCCTTTCCAATCAGCTTATGAACGTCTTTGATCTGAAAAATTAAAAGTTGAGAAATATGCTCAAGTTGAGCTAAATTAAAGTCAGCCATTGTGACTCTCCTTTGGCAGTTGCAGTGGTGAGTGGGGCAGAGGCGGGTGAACGCCTTTGTTCCACGTTACCTCAAAACGATGTAGCATATTTAGTTAAAGGACTTTTTTATAAAGGTCAAGAAAAAGTTTTAGTAAAAATGTATAGAGTTTGGTTCATCTCCCGCCGCGTCATTCCGGGATTTAGAACCTCTTCCGAACCGCAACGCGGAGAGGATTAGAGGTTCTAAATACCCGGAACCCAGGAAGTATTCAGGATGATTTCCAGATTGTACCTACGGGGTTTCGCCGCGAAATCTTTGGGATATGCGACGTTTTTATCTCGAATATAGGGACCATCCAAATCTGCGACAAATCGTCACAGTTTAAGCTCTGATAAATAAACCTTATAAAATTGCAGCGGCAGGTTCGTGAAAGGTAAGTGCTTCTTTTTCAAGAAGTTTGTGCCCTTCAAAAACTATAAGAATCTCAATCTTCTCTTTACTAACCCTGTACACGAAGTTGATAATTCCCTTCAATAAGCTCACGGATGCTTGAAGAGTTGATTTCTGGCACCACTCTCCCAATATGAGGGAATGTGGTAAGCACTTCTCCTTTTTTTATCAATTTTTTTATAAAGCTTTTTGCAACTGGTTCTGAAGAATTCTTCTCAAGATAGAATTTAATTGCCTCAAGGCTTAAAAGAGCTTGTTTTGTCCAGAGAAGTTTCATCGGACTAACTCACAATTCAAAAAATTTCTTAAGCTCCTCTGAGCTATATGTATTGCCTGATTCGGCATCTGCTAGACCAGCAGCTATAGACGTAAGAAATCTCTCTTTCTCAACGACTCGATCGTAGTCTTCAGGAGAAATCATCACTCCTGCAGGCTTACCATTTTGTGTAATAATGAGGGGATGTCCTGTTGTTCTCATTCTTTTTACCCACTGAGCAGCATGAGCTTTGAATTCACCTATGGGAACAATGTCTTCAGATATTATAACTTCTTTCATCATGAATCTCCTTTCGGAAGAGTTTAGACAAAAAACGGATCAAAATAAAAACTAAAATCAGACTCTTTGTTATTCTTTTCTTTTTCTGGCATAATAGAAAGCGGGAGATCAGAAGATGGACAAAGAAAAAATTTTTCAAGAACTGGGCCTTAATCTTCAAGACTTAAAAGCAGGATCTCTGCATGTTCACTCACCCATTGATGGACTCGATCTTGCGCAGGTAAAAATACATTCGACTCAAGAAGTCGCACACATGATCCCCCATGCGGTTCAGGCCTTCAAGAATTGGCGACTTGTCCCTCCCCCCAAACGCGGAGAGCTCATTCGTCTTTTTGGTGCGGAATTGCGAGCCCATAAGGAAGCGCTCGGAAACCTTATCACCCTTGAAAATGGCAAGATCCTAGAGGAAGGGCGAGGTGAAGTCCAAGAGATGATAGATATCTGCGACTTTTCCGTAGGGCTTTCTCGACAACTTTATGGGCTTACCATTGCTTCCGAACGTCCTGGGCACAGAATGATGGAAACTTGGCATCCCTTGGGTCCGATTGGCGTTGTCACACCATTTAATTTTCCTGTAGCGGTTTGGTGTTGGAACTTTGCGCTGGCGATTGTGTGTGGCGATCCTGTCTTGTGGAAACCTTCTGAAAAAACACCGCTTACGGCTTTGGCTACGGCTAAGTTATTTGAGCGAGCTGTCGTGCGATTTTCGAAAGTTCCCGAACATCTTTTACAAGTCGTCATTGGAGGAAGTGATCTTGGAAAAATTCTTGTAGAAAGCTCCGAGCTTCCCCTTATTTCCGCAACAGGTGGCACCCGCATGGGTAAGACTGTGGCCACAAGTGTCGCCGCAAGGTTTGGGCGGACTCTCCTTGAACTCAGTGGCAATAATGCAATGATTTTAACCCCATCTGCGGATCTTGAGCTTGCAACCCAAGCCATTACCTTTGCCGCCTTAGGAACAGCAGGACAACGATGTACAACCCTAAGGCGCTTGATTGTTCACGAATCCCTTTATGAGAAAATGATTGAACGTCTCCAAAACGTTTATGCCCATGTGAGGGTCGGAAATCCACTTGATCCTAAAACATTAGTTGGTCCTCTTATCGATCATCGAAGTTTTCAAGAAATGGAACAAGCTCTTGAGAAAGCTAAAGCGCAAGGGGGGATTATTTTTGGAGGAGAACGTGTGCTTCAAGACATTTATCCAGAAGCTTATTATGTCCGCCCTGCCCTGGTACAAATGTCAAAACAAACGGAAATTGTTCGCCAAGAAGTCTTTGCTCCCATCTTATACGTCATACCCTATGGAGATTTTGAGGAAGCTTTGAAAATGCATAATGATGTTTCCCAAGGACTTGCATCTTGCATTTTTACAAACGACGTTCGAGAGGCTGAAATTTTCCTTTCAGCGAAGGGCAGTGATTGTGGAATTGCTAATGTGAATATTGGCCCAAGTGGTGCCGAAATCGGCGGTGCCTTTGGAGGAGAAAAAGAAACGGGCGGAGGGCGCGAATCTGGG
This sequence comes from Pseudomonadota bacterium, assembly GCA_021809225.1. The sequence goes on from JAKBAL010000178.1 coordinate 4,575, forward strand.
AGTGATGCATGGAAAAGTTATATGCGTCGTGCGACCAATACAATTAATTATTCTTCTGAGCTGCCTCTCTCTCAAGGCATTCATTTTGATGGGGAGCCCACATGAGCAGCTTTCACTGGGACGATCCCTTTCTGTTTGAAGATCAATTGAGTGTGGAAGAAAAGCTGATTAGAGACACAGCCCGTCGCTATGCCCAAGAAAAACTCATGCCTCGCATTTTAGAGGCCAATCGGCACGAAACCTATAACTTGAGTATTTTTAAGGAATTGGGCGAGCTTGGATTCTTAGGCATGACAATTCAAGGCTATGGGTGCGCAGGAAGTTCTTACACAGCTTATGGTCTTGTCGCCAGAGAGTTAGAACGAGTGGATTCAAGCTATCGTTCTCTTTTGAGTGTGCAATCTTCTCTTGTGATGAATGCTATTTATTTTTATGGAGATGAGGAGCAAAAAAGCACCTATTTACCAATGCTTGCAAAAGGGGAACTTATTGGCTGTTTCGGCTTGACCGAACCCAATCATGGTTCTGACCCGAGCGGGATGGAGACCCACGCGAGAGCCCACGCAGACGGATGGATCTTAAATGGCTCAAAAACGTGGATTACCAATAGCCCTATTGCCGACATATTCATTGTATGGGCAAAAGACGAAGGTGAAATCAAGGGGTTTATTTTGGAAAAGGGGATGAAGGGTCTTACAGCTCCTAAAATTGAGGGAAAGTTTAGCCTCAGAGCCTCCCCCACCGGTGAGATCGTTTTAAATGATGTGTTCGTACCACGCAAAAATCAACTGCCAAAAGCGGTGGGATTAAAGGCAGTGATGGGATGTCTGAATAACGCGCGCTATAGCATCATTTGGGGAGTTTTGGGTGCTGCCGAATTCTGTTGGCATACAGCCCGCTCTTATGTTTTGGATCGATC
>JAKBAL010000179.1 GCA_021809225.1 Pseudomonadota bacterium
GATAAGGCTGATAGGGAGCATGCGGCAATGTCCTGTCAAAGTGCCCTCGAAAGTGTCCCCGTTGGCAAAAGCACTCAATGGAGAAATCCCGACTCAGGCCACTCTGGTAGTTTTACTCCGACACGTACCTACCAAAATGAAGGTCGTTATTGCCGTGAATTTACTCAATCCATAAACATCGGCGGAAAAGTCCAACAAGGATATGGCACAGCCTGCCGCCAACCTGATGGAACATGGCAAATTACAGAAAAATAGGGGTGCCATTTTTAAGTAAGTGAGAGTGTGGACTTATAGGTAGATAAATCCACACTTTCTATTCATTTATTTGGCAACTATTTGAATCTTGATGATTTTTAATTAGTATAATACAATTTCTACACTAGAGATTCATTACTTTTTAAAAAGGTACGGAGTTATTTATGAAAAATCAAATTCTAACCTTAATTGTAGTTACCACTGCGCTTGTGGCCAGTCCCGCTTTTGCGATGGAGGAGAGCGAAACAAACGATCTCTCCACGCGCGGAACATTCTCACCAACAGTTGAGGCCAATGAAGCTCTTGAAGAGCAGGGCCGTAAGATTGATGCTAAGATAGCTCGCCTCAATGCAGAAAAGGGCCAATTTAAGAGGATGGGGGCCATTGGAGATGCTAAGGACCATTCTCAAAAAATACGCGAGCTAGAGAACGCTAAGATTGATATTGAAATAGCTCTTCTCGAGAAAAACCTGGACTTTTTTGTTAGGAAGGGGGCTGAGAATGATGCTTGTAAATGCCAGATAGAAATACAAAAGAAGCGTCGTGCAAAATCTCTATTGCAATAGTTCTATTGCAATAGCTTTAACATTGTTAAAAAAGGGTATTAAGATTCATAGCTTTTCTTGTAAATGTTTTTTAAACACACTCCTTAGCAAGGACACAGACAAGATAGGAATTGCTGCAACAATGGTTAGATTTTTTGAACAAAATTCAGAATGATTTTATCCTATCTTCCATAAAAACCCCTAATTTTTAAAAAATTTCCTTCATTTTAAAAAAAATGACTAGAAACTTAAAATTATTCATATAAGATTAAGCGATTGTAACATAAAATTTAGTGGTTTACCTTGAACGAAACGTTAGATAGCTTTCTAGGCGGAAGAATTAAACTTGTTCAACCGTCCGATGGGTATCGTGCTGGAATTGATCCTATCTTTTTAGCCGCCTCTCTTCACCCCAAACCTCACGAAAAAATTTTAGATGTTGGAGCCGGTGTTGGAACAGCCTCTATTTCTCTTGCCGTCAGATGCCCTCACGCAAGAGTGATTGGCCTTGAAGTCCAATCTAACCTGGTGCAACTAGCTCTTACAAATATTGCGGCTAATCGGGTGGAAGATCGTGTTGAAATGATCAAGGGAGATCTTCTTTCCCCCCCTTCCATTCTCAAACTCAATTCCTTTGATCATATTATGACTAACCCCCCCTATTATGAGTATAGCCGAACTCAGTCTTCTCCTGACCCAGGAAAGGCTCAAGCAAATACGGAAACCGTTGATTTGGGAAAATGGATTAAAGCGTGTCTTAAGATGCTCAAATCAAAAGGGGTTTTTACGATGATTCACCGCCCCGAGCGATTATCTGAAATTCTGCCCTATTTAGAAAATCGTGTGGGTGATCTTGTCATCTTCCCTCTTTGGCCAGGCACAAATAAACTGGCTAGGCGTGTCATTATCCAGGGTCGCAAGAACATACGCGGAGACATACGTCTCGCCCAAGGTTTAACACTCCATGGGGGTGCGGAAAAGTATACTCCTGAAGCTGAAGCGATTCTGCGCCATGCACAAGCTCTTATCCCTTAGACTCGAGCATAAATAAAGAGGACGAACACCCTTTCACCCTAGAAATTTTGCTCAATTCGTATATGCTAAGTGAGTAGAATTGTGCTTTTTCAGGGAGAGAAACATGACACTGTCCGACACTCACAAAAATAATCGTCTTGCTCAAGAAACAAGTCCTTATCTTCAACAGCATGCGCATAACCCCGTAGATTGGTATCCATGGGGGGAAGAAGCCTTAGAAAAAGCCCGCCGTGAAAATAAACCCATCCTTCTTTCAATCGGTTATGCCGCCTGCCACTGGTGCCATGTCATGGCCCATGAATCTTTTGAAGATGAAAAAACAGCTACTTTAATGAATCAATTGTTTATTAACATTAAGGTCGATCGAGAAGAACGTCCTGATCTAGATAAAATTTATCAAATGGCTCATTATTTATTAGCCAAACGAAATGGTGGTTGGCCCCTCACCATTTTTTTAACCCCCGATGATCTTACCCCTTTTTTCAGTGGAACCTATTTTCCTCCTGAACCACGTCACCAATTACCTGCTCTTCAAGATGTCTTACAGGCTATTTCTGATTCTTACAAAAATAGATTGCCAGAAATAAAACAACAAAATATTGAACTCCTTAAAATATTGCATAGCAAAACCTCTTCACCCTCTGATATTCAGATAACCCCTCAACCTTTACAACTTGCTTTGCAAGTATTGAAAGGTAATTACGATCGCACCAACGGTGGCTTTGGGGGAGCACCAAAATTTCCAAGTCCCACTCCTCTTGAATTTTTATTGCATAACAAGTCGGATATGGCGCGTATCACGTTGCAACACATGGGAATGGGGGGAATTTATGATCAGCTAGAAGGTGGTTTTTATCGCTACACCGTTGATGCTGAATGGGAAATTCCTCATTTCGAAAAAATGCTTTATGACAATGGCCAGCTCCTCTTTTTATATGCTCAAGCAGCTCAACAATTTGATCATCCTTTTTTTGCTCAGGTTGCTCATGAAACGGCAACATGGGTCATTGAAAAACTGCAATCTCCAGAAGGTGGGTATTATTCAAGCTTTGATGCGGATTCTGAAGGGCATGAAGGGAAATTTTATGTATGGGATAAACGCGATATCGAAGCCTTATTAACTCAGGAAGAATATGAAATTATCCGCCTGCATTTTGGGTTAGATCAACCGCCAAATTTCGAAAATCAATGGCACTTGCATGTGGTGCAATCCTTAGAATCTGTTTCTAAACACTTAAATATTGAATTAGCTGAAACAAAAAAACGATTCAAGTCGGCAAAAGAAAAATTGCTCGCCGTTCGCAACGAACGAGTTCCTCCTCATTGTGATACAAAGAACCTTACCGGATGGAATAGTCTCATGATCAAAGGAATGCTGACGGCAGGAACTCTTTTAAAAGAACCCCATTTTATTGAATCGGCTCAAAGGAGTATCTCTTTTATTCAGAAGAACCTTTGGGTTAACAATCGATTGCTAGCAAGCTACAAGGATGGGAAAGCCCACCTTCCAGCGTATTTAGATGATTATGTGTTTCTGCTCGATGCATTAATCACAGAACTTCAAATATCATGGAATACAGATCATTTATCATTTGCGATCAATTTAGCAGATATTTTATTAAAACATTTTTCTGATAAAAAATCTGGTGGATTCTTTTTTACAGCTGATGATCATGAAAAATTACTTTTTCGACCAAAACCCATGACGGATGAAGCTGTTCCTTCCGGTAACGGCGTCGCTGTGCGTGTACTTCTTACTTTGGGTCATCTCCTCGGTGAATCACGCTATCTGGAGGCTGCAGACAAAACAATAGAAAGCGCGTGGCCAGATCTCACAGAATTTCCAGCTGATCATTGTGGTCTTTTATTGGGATTAAAAGATTACCTTGAGCCCCCCCAAATTATTGTCATTCGGGGTTCGGAAAAGGAAATAAAAGTCTGGAAGGATGAGTGTAAATCTATGAATAATTTTGTATTTGCCATTCCTGATGATGAAAAAAAGCTACCAGGAACATTAGATTTGCGAAAGTCTCAAGGGCAAACATGTGCCTATGTTTGTCAGGGAACTCAGTGTTTAGCTGTGATTAAGGATTTAGAAGAATTGAAGAACGCGTTGCTCTAGATAAGAACTTGTTCCAAAGGATTCGCTGATATGGTGACAAAAGCTGTTGAATAGGGTGGCTCGTCGGAAAAGGAAACATGCAGCACACCTGTATACCCCAAAGGAACATGAGTTATAAGCCTTTCGTAAGCTTTTCGGTGAAAATAAAGCAGGGGCGCTCCTGAAGAAGCCCGAGACGTTTCAATATCTTGCCACCCAATTCCTTCTTTCATACCTGTCCCTAAAGCTTTGACAGCTGCCTCTTTTGCAGCAAAACGGTTTGCATAAGCGCGAAGGGGATGGGCACTTTGAATCGCATAGGCCCGTTCTTCTTTCGTAAAGATTTTTTGAATAAAACGGTCACCAAACCTATCAAGAAGGTTCTGAATACGGCGCATATCTACAAGGTCTACTCCAATTCCGAGGATCACCTACCTACGCCCTTTCCACAGATAAAACTCGTTGAGACATACGAAGCGCTGCAATAATACCCATCAAGTGATCTAAGCGTTTCACATCCAGATCAATACTGACTTCATAAAATTCCGGCGTTCTGTTTTTAATCTTAAAGTTAATAATGTTCGCATTCTCTCGCGCAATGATAGCGGTTATAGCAGCAATTGTTCCTGCCTGATGAATGACCACAAGAGAAATACGCGCCACATGCTGGGTCTTATCTTGAGACGCTTCATTCCATGCGACATCAATCCATCTCTCTGGGGTATCCATGAATTTTTCAAGAACTTCACAATCTGAGGTGTGAATAGTAACACCTTTTCCTGTCGTCACAATTCCTATAATATTATCCCCTGGCACTGCATGACAACATCCTGAATAGTGAACAGCCATACCAGAAATCAAACCCGATATGGGAAGAGCTTCTTCTTTATATTTTTTAGAAGATTCTGATTTCACGACTTTCTTTTTCAAACGAGGCTTGGATTTATGGTGAGGATAAAGAATACGAATAAGTTCGCTTGTCGTCTTCAAGCCTTCGCCAAGATAAGCGTATACGTCCTCTAGCCCCTTCACTCCAAAGGGCTCAAGCGCCATTTCAAGATTTTTTTCGTTGAAGTCGAGGTGTTCATGTCGCAAAGCTTTTTGGATCAATGTCTTGCCTAAGTCCATAAATTGCTGGCGCATTTGTTGGCGAATAAATCGCCTTATACTAGCACGCGCCTTTCCCGTAACAACAATCCGCTCCCAAGTTGGCGAAGGATGCTGGGATTTAGAGGTTATGATTTCGACTTGATCTCCATTTTCAAGTTCGGTTCGAAGAGGCATCATCCGTCCATTAATGCGCACACCTGTACAATGATCTCCAATGCTAGAGTGAACAGCATAGGCAAAATCAATAGGCGTTGCTCCCCGAGGAAGTGTAATCAAATCTCCTTTAGGAGTGAAACAAAAAACTTGATCTTGAAACATCTCTAGCTTGGTATGTTCCAAAAACTCCTCTGGTCCTTCTGCTGTTTCTAAAATATCTAAAAGGCCACGAAGCCAACGATATTGATGACCATCGTGAGAGACTCCTTGTTTGTATTGCCAGTGA
>JAKBAL010000180.1 GCA_021809225.1 Pseudomonadota bacterium
TGTCGGATGAGTATAAATCATTCGTACAACTTTATTTAAATAGAAAAAATACTTTTTTGTTTTTCCTTGCTTCATTAAGCTGTTTATGGTTCAAAAAAGTATGATTATTTTAGGAATTGAAACCAGTTGTGATGAAACGGCCGCAGCTCTTGTAACGGAGGACAAGCGTATCCTCTCAAATATTGTTTCGTCTCAATTTCAAGAACATAAGCCTTTTGGGGGCGTTGTACCCGAAATCGCGGCCCGAGCCCATCTGACTCATATTGAATTTATTATTCAAAAGGCTCTCAAAGAAGCCAGTATTACTCTTGACCAGATTGATGGAATTGCTGCTGCTGGGGGCCCAGGACTTATTGGAGGTGTGATTGTGGGAGTCATGATCGCTAAGGGGCTTGCCATGGCGAAAAACATCCCTTTTATACCGATCAACCACCTAGAAGCCCACGCATTGACAGTGCGGTTGACGGATAACGTGCCTTTTCCTTATCTTTTGCTTCTCGCCTCAGGAGGCCACTGTCAATTTTTAATCGTGGAAGATGTGGGTGTTTATACTTATCTAGGGGGGACGCTTGATGATGCCATTGGGGAGTGCCTGGATAAGACCGCCCGTCTCTTAGGCTATCCTTATCCCGGTGGCCCTACGATAGAAAGATTGGCGCTCATCGGAAATCCTGAAGTTTTTTCCCTTCCAAAACCTCTTAAAGGTCAAGCTGGGTGTTCTTTTTCATTCTCTGGTCTTAAAACGGCAGCGCGTAAAATTATATTAGAAAATGAGCCCCTCTCTCTTCCTTTTCAAGCCAATTTTTGTGCCTCTTTTCAAAAGACGATAGGTGATATTTTGGTAGATCGATGTCGCCATGCCTTGGAAATGGCCCTTGAAAAAAAACCAAAAATCAATAATCTCGTCTTGGCAGGAGGCGTGGCCGCAAATCAATATTTTCGGAAATGTCTTGCAACTTGTGTTCAAGAGAGAGACATTACATTGGTTTCTCCGCCCGTGAGTTTATGTACAGACAATGGAGCGATGATCGCTTGGGCAGGTGTTGAGCATCTCAGGCTTGGCCTCATGGGGTCCTTATCTTTTGCGCCCCGGCCACGATGGCCTCTTGAAAACTTAAAAGCTGAAATAAAGGAAATGGTGTATGAATAGAGTTTCTATCATTGGAGCAGGAGCTTGGGGAACAGCTTTAGCCTTATCCGCCTTTAGGTCCGGATCTCAGGTAACCTTATGGTCTATCAGTCTTGATGAGGTTGAAACCATCAACCAACGTCATGAAAATGTGTATCGTCTTCCCGGTATTGCTATCGATCCCACTCTTCATGCAACAACGAATCCTAAAGAAGCCTCAAAAGCTGATGTGGTGATTCTCGCTCCTCCTGCTCAATTTATGCGCAGTACGTGTAAAACGTTTTGCAATGTACTTCCCTCTCATGTTCCCCTTGTTATTGCCTCGAAAGGTATTGAAGATAGTACCTCTCTTTTAATGTCCGAAGTCGTCCGAGAATATTTTCCTCAAAATCCTCTCTTGGTTCTTTCAGGCCCTAGCTTTGCAAATGATGTGGCTAAAAAACTTCCAACAGCGGTAGCGCTGGCAGCTGAAAACATTGCCTTAAGCCAGAAGATCGCGAGTCTTCTCAGTAACCAATATTTTCGCCTTTATGCCTCTCAAGATATCATAGGAACGCAAGTCGGAGGGGCTTGCAAAAACGTTATCGCTATTGCTTGTGGAGTCATTGAAGGTTTAGATCTTGGCGATAACGCTCGAGCTGCTTTGGTGACGCGGGGTCTTAGCGAAATTACCCGGCTTGGATGTGCCATGGGGGGGAAATTTGAAACTTTCATAGGCCTTTCTGGTGTTGGAGACATCACCTTAACATCCTTAAGTTCTCAATCGCGAAATAAATCCTTTGGGCTTGCCTTGGGACGGGGGACTCCCCTCGATGAGCTTTTAGCCAATAAAAAAACGTTAACAGAAGGTGTTTATACGGTTTCAGGAGCGGTAGCACTTGCTGAAAAATTTAAGGTGGATATGCCTATTACTTTTGCCCTGAATGACCTTTTAAATAGGGGAGGGGCCTTAGATACATTGATTGAGGATATTTTGAGCCGTCCCTTAAAAACAGAGGAAGCATAAATGAAGTATTGGCTTATAAAGAGTGAACCCCATGTTTGGTCTTGGGAGGATCAGGTAAAGAACGAAGTGACCTTTTGGGATGGAGTCCGGAATTATCAAGCTAGCAATAACCTTAAGACCATGGAGGTAGGCGATCTTGCCTTTTTCTACCATTCAGGAGATGAGCGGCAAATCGTGGGAATCGTAGAAGTTGTAAAACCCTATTACCCAGATCCTTCAGACCCTTCTGGGCGCTTTGGGATGGTGGATGTCAAAGCTGTCAAACCTTTTCCCCGGCCAGTCACTTTGAAAGACATAAAGGCGGATCCAAACCTTCAAGCGCTTTCTCTCGTACGCCAGTCTCGCCTTTCTGTTATGCCCATAGATACAAAGTCATGGGAAACTTTGATCCATATGGGAAAGGTAGCCACCAACCCCTCTGACACCGATGGGTGAGTCGTTATAAAGACTGGATTGCCGCGGGCCCCTGGGGGGCCTAGCAATCCAGGGAAATCTTACTTAAAAATCTTATAATTATCGTTTGAATTGAAGCGCTTAAGGGGGCGGGGTTGCATTTTGAAATATTATTAGGTATGAAAGAACCATCGTTTATAAGGATGAGTGCGTACAATGTTTATACAAACAGAGGAAACACCAAATCCGGCCACATTAAAGTTTCTTCCCGGTCGTATCCTCATGTCAGAAGGAACGGCGAATTTCAAATCCCGGGAAGAGGGCACTAAATCTCCCCTTGCTCTTAAGCTTTTTGAGATTGATGGTGTGAAAAGTGTTTTTTTTGGCGCGGATTTTATTACAGTTTCTAAAAAAGACCCGCTTGAATGGTCGGTTCTTAAGCCTGCTATCTTAGGGGCAATTATGGAGCATTTCATTACGCACCAGCCCTTGTTTTATGGTGAAGAGATCCCTATATACCCAAAAGACGATGGTGATCCTATAGTGGTTCAAATTCAAGAGCTCTTAGACACACGCATCCGTCCAGCAGTAGCTATGGACGGGGGTGATATCATCTTTGATCGATTTGAAGAAGGTATTGTTTATGTGCGCATGCAAGGTGCCTGTTCCGGGTGCCCAAGTTCATCGGCGACATTGAAGACAGGCATTGAAAATATGCTCCGTCATTATGTGCCAGAAGTTCTTGAAGTCAGAGCTGTAGAGAGTTAAGGAGTTAATATTATGTTGAAGAAATTTATATTAAAGCAATCGAAAACTCAGATTTCCCTCATTGTAATTTTGGGATTAATGATATTGGGTCAAGTTGGATTTGTTCTTTATAAAGGACATTCTAGCTTCAATATCTCCGATGCTGCAAAGGCCATTGGCCTGGTGATTCCTCGGGAAAAACATTTTGAAGTTGCAAGTGTAAAAGAACTTGATCACGTTTTTAAGAATTGGAACTACACTCTCACAAAAGCAACGAGCGAGGGAAAAGTTCCCCGTCTTTTTCTGGCAAAACTTCCCCGCGATATGCATCGTAAGGAAAAGTCTTCAAATCCGGCCTTCATCCAAGTTCTTTTGCCCCATATTTTAAAAGTAAATGAACAAATTTTGGCGGATAGAGCTCGTCTTCTCGATATGCAAAAGCGCCAAAAGGCAGGACACCGCTTACTTTACGCGGAAAAAATGTGGCTCAGTAAGCTGGCTTCTAATTATCGGTGCAAATCAACAAAAATTGAATCTTTGTTGATGCATGTGGATATTGTTCCTCCTTCCTTGGCACTGGCTCAAGCCACTATCGAAACAGGCGGAGGAAGATCTTATGCTGCCGTTAAGAAAAATTCCACCTTTGGTCATATGCGAACGAAAAAGGATGTTGCAAGATTTGAAAGTCTTCAGGCCAATGTTTTGGCCTATATCACAAACCTTAATCGTCATGCTGCCTATAAATCTTTTCGCCAAATTCGGGCAAACCTAAGAGCACAAAATAAGCCACTTTGTGGGCGTATGTTGGCAGCCGGCCTCCTCTCTTTTTCTGAAAGAAAGCATGCCTATATTCGGGATGTGCAAAACTTAATCGACCACCGTGACTTACGTAGGTATGATACGATGACCCTTGATCAACATATGCGATTGAAGCCTTAAGGAGGTTAGTGAGGCTTTAGCCTCACAAATCTTTAAGAAATTTTAACTTTTCTCTCCTACAATAAATAAAATTTGAGATAAATTATGGGGAAAAAGATATGGGAAAAATTGTTGAGGATTGTCTTAAACAGGTCTTTTATGATGCCAGAACCCATAATAAATGGCATGATAAACCTGTAACCGATGAACTCTTACAAGAAATCTATAATATCATGCGGCTTGGTCCCACGAGTGCTAACTGCTCTCCTTTGCGGATTCTTTTTTTAAAAACAAAGGAAGCAAAGGAACGTTTAAAGCCGCATCTTGCTCCTGGAAATCTCGATAAAACAATGGTTTCTCCCGTAACAGCCCTTCTGGCTTATGATCTTCAATTTTATGAGCATTTGCCCACCCTATTTCCATTTGCAGATGCGAAATCTTGGTTTGAAGGAAAACAGGCTTTCATTGAAACAACAGCCTTCCGTAATAGCAGTCTCCAGGGCGCCTATTTTATAATTGCAGCCCGAGCCTGTGGTCTTGATTGCGGCCCTATGTCTGGATTTTCAAATGAAGGTGTCGACAAAGAGTTTTTTCCAGACGGTCGATTTAAATCTAATTTCCTTTGTAATCTTGGCTATGGAGACCCCGCTGGACTTCCAGGCCCCCGTGCACCACGTCTTTCTTTTGACGAAGCGTGTCAAATCATTTAGCTTCTTTTAGTTAATGTTCCATTGGAGCCATATGCTAAAAGATATTGAAAATCTAATCCAGGGCTATCAAAAATTTCGAAAGCAGTATTTTAGTGATTCAAACTCAGCTTTCGAAGATCTTGTCCGTTGGGGGCAAAAACCAAAAATTCTTATCATTGCCTGCTCTGACTCAAGGGTGGACCCTGCACTCGTGTTGAACTGCCAACCTGGCGATTTATTCGTCATCCGCAATGTGGCCAACCTTGTCCCCCCTTATGAAGATGATCAGTCCTACCATGGAACAAGTGCTGCTTTAGAATTTGGGGTATCTGGCCTTGGGATTCAACATATTATCCTTTTTGGTCATACCCAATGTGGGGGTATCCAGGCACTTTTAGAAAGTTCTGACAAACAAATCAAGAAAAAAACGTTTATTTCCAAGTGGATGGAGCTTGCGAGACCTGCTCATGAAGCCATTTTAAAATTCCATGAGGATAAATCGCTTGAGGACAAAACCACGCTTTGTGGTCAATATTCCCTTGTTAATTCCTTAAAAAATTTAGAAACTTTTCCTTGGATTGCGGAAAGAGTTCATAAAGGGCT
>JAKBAL010000181.1 GCA_021809225.1 Pseudomonadota bacterium
TGTATTTCATAGGCTAAGCTCCCTTCTTATTTTTTAGCGATTTTAAGAAAGCTTAGCCTACCATATTTCCTTTCTTATCCAAAGTTGGGGTTAAAGTAGCGTTCTCTCCATCGATTGTTAGCAATGCTTTTGTCCCAAGGGGGAGAGGGTCATTATACTCCCCGTGACCAAAACGATTAGAATATACAACAGGGATATTAATACGCTTGAGAGAGCCGTTAACAAAACGCATAATCGCTTCTTCAGTTTCCTTTTGTGAATCACCATGTTCTGTTAGAGGTATATTGCCAAAAATAATCCCTTTTGCTTTCTTAAAAACACCTGCACGTTTTAAACTCAATAAATTACGGTTAAATCTTTTTTTATCCTCTAGCGTGTCTTCAAGAAGAATAAAACGATCCTCACCCCTAAGGGCTGTAGGCGTTCCATTGTGACTTACAATGATGGAAAGATTCCCTCCCATGACACTTCCAGAAATAGTATGTTTAGAGGGTATAGCTCCTGGATGAAGAACCTTAACAGGATAAGTTACCTTTTTATCTTTTCCCGTCAGAATTCGAAAAACAGACTGGAGCTCCGCATTTTTATTAACATTCACCCCAGTCACAGGAAACAGCTCTTTATTGAACCCGAACACAGAAGCATGAAGAGATATCCATCCCCAAGTGTCTGCAAGCAAATGGAGAGCGGTTATATCGCTACACCCAATGATGAGCTTTGGTTGATCGGGTAGAATAAAAGAAGAACTTTCAAGAATATCTATATCTTCTGCACACCCAAAACCTCCCCGCACAGCCCATAGGGCCTTTACCTTACCTTGAAGAGCTTCTATAAAATAACGAGCTCGCTTTTCATCAGAGTTCGCATAATACTCATAATAAGAATCCTCTTGTTTAATGGCTCCTTCAGCCAAATAAGCCACGAGACCATTTTCTTTAATCACCTCGAGACCTCGGTCTATTTGTTTCTGCGAGGTAGGTGCTGCTGCTGGAGCGATGATCTCGACTACTTCTTCCTCAGTTAAAAAAGACCACGTGCGGAATGACGTTTTCTTTTCTTCATCAGAAGTTTCCATTGCAAAGGCAGAGCTTAATGCCCAAATCCATATGCCCATTATCAAAGAAACAAGGTGTTTTTTCATATCAGTCTGTCCTTCAGTTTTATTCAAAATATGATTTTTTATATAAATGTTACTATACGTTTGTCAAATTCTTAACATCTGACATATTTCCCAAAATCGTCATTGCGAGCACCCCACCACCCTGGAGAGAATGGAGAAATTGGTAATGAACTTAAGTTTATGGATTGCCACGGCCCCTACGGGGCCTCGCAATGACGGTTAGAGAGATCGTCATTGCGAGCGGAGCGAAGCAATCCAGTCTTTTTTTCTTAAGTTCACGAGGAGCCGCTGAAGGAGGCTCTTAATGATGGTAACATATTGAATTTTTTCCCCTACCTTAAATTCTTGAAAACTTCGCTTGCGTTAGAACCGCTACTTGCTTTTCTAAGGTCAGATCTCTATGGTTTTTTTCATTAATGTAATATTAATATGATATAGATAAACCATGACCTTTCTTCCTTCTTTTACGCCCCCAGCATTTCTGACAAATGTTCCCGATGGGTACGATGCCTTGCTTTTGTCAGAGCTCGCAACACGGGAAGAGCGTGTTGTTTATATCGCGCGAGATGAAGGACGGGCCTTGCGTCTTAAGGAACAACTTACTTTTTTCGCTCCCTCAAAGGAGGTTCTTCTCTTTCCCGCCTGGGACTGCTTGCCCTATGATAGAACGTCACCCCATCCTGATATCTTAGCCCAAAGGTTAAATACACTCACCTCTCTAACATCGCAAACAAGCTCCTATCTTCTTATCACAACTATTCAGGCCTCTTTGCAAAAACTCCCTCCTCATGCGGCTTTCCATGGAAGACTTTGGACGCTGCAGGCGGGGCAAGAAGTAGATCACGCCATTTTTCTCGATTTTCTCATGAAAAATGGATATGTGCGTCGCGAAAGCGTGCGTGAATGGGGTGAATTTGCTATTCGAGGAGGACTACTTGATTTATTCCCCCCGGGCTATTCATTACCTTTTCGCTTGGATTTTTTTGGATCAACTTTAGAGAGTCTTCGAACATTTGATCCCCTCTCTCAGGTCAGTACGGGAAAAGCAACAAGCCTAACTCTTAAACCTATGGGAGAAATTAGCTTAACTGCTGAAACCATGGAACGGTTTCGCAAAGGATATCGAGCGGCTTTTGGCATACCCGATTCAAAAGACTCCCTCTATCTCGCCATTTCTGAAGGACGCCCTTACGCTGGATACGAGCACTGGCTTCCCCTTTTTTATGAGAATCTAGAAACTCTTGCAGGCTATACACAAGGCGCTCTTTATTGCCTTGACGATCACCTTGAGGAAGCTCGAAAGGCTTATGTTGATCAAATTCAAGATCACTATCAAATGCGTCTTGAGTTTCAATCCCTTGAAAAGCATGGAACTCCTTATCATCCTCTGCCTCCAGAAAAACTTTATATGATGGAAAAGACTTGGGAAACTTTGATCCCCCCTTCTCAAAAAATCATCTTTACATCTTTTTCACATCCAGATTTCAAGGGCAATATTGTCGATATGCAGGGGAAGGTAAGTCCTTCTTTTGCAAATATAAGGGCTTCTCAAGAAAATGTGTTTGAGGCTGTGAAAGAAACGCTTCAGGGGTATGAAAAAGAAGGGAGCCAAGTTCTTTTGGTGGGTGTGACTCACGGGTCAGCTGAGCGGCTTGCCCACATTTTGGAAGAACATCATTTTACCCAACTCAGGCGGGTGGAATCTTTTTCTTCGGCTTTAAAAGATAAATCTCCCGCCTTAGCCACCTTTGACATGGATCGGGGATTTCAAGCGCCTGGCCTAGTGATCCTCACAGAAGAAGATATCTTGGGCGAACGCATGGGCAGGCCTTTAAAATCCAAAAAGCGCAGCGATCTTTTTATTCAAGAAGTTTCAAGCCTCCAAATTGGTGATCTTGTCGTTCATGTTGAGCATGGTATTGGCCGTTATGAAGGTCTAAAGACCCTTAATGTGGGTGGTTTTCCCCACGATTGTCTCGAGATCCACTATGATGGAAGTGATAAGCTTTTTGTCCCCGTTGAAAATATTGAGGTGCTTACTCGTTTTGGCGCTGGCGAAAGTTTAGCGCACTTAGATAAAATGGGTGGCGCTGCATGGCAAGCTCGTAAAGCCCGAGTAAAAAAACGTCTTAAGGAAGTTGCAGATTATCTTCTAAAAATTGCAGCCTCCCGCAAACTTCATCATGCAGACATTCTTCAAAAACCCGAAGGCTCTTACGAAGAATTTGCAGCTCGGTTCCCCTACCCCGAAACGGACGATCAGCTTACGGCGATTGCAGATGTGTTTGAAGATCTGGCAACAGGCAAACCCATGGACCGCTTGATTTGTGGGGACGTGGGTTTTGGAAAGACCGAAGTCGCTCTTCGCGCAGCCTTTGTTGCAGCTTCTTCTGGCAAGCAAGTTGCGGTCATTGTGCCAACAACCCTTCTGGCTCGCCAGCATTATCAATCTTTTGTTGCACGTTTTAAGGACACAGGAATCAAGGTTGCTCAATTGTCGCGCCTTGTGAAACCCAAAGAAGCGACGTTGGTTAAAGAACAGCTGAAAAAGGGTGAGGTTCAAATCATCGTTGGTACTCACGCCCTTTTAGCAAAATCTGTCGAGTTCCAAGATTTAGGCCTTCTCATCGTCGATGAAGAACAGCATTTTGGCGTGGGCCAAAAAGAAAGGCTTAAAAATCTTAAAGCAGATGTCCATGTACTTACCTTGACAGCAACCCCTATCCCACGGACGCTCCAGATGGCTCTGTCTGGGGTTCGGGAGATGAGTCTCATCACAACCCCACCTCTTGACCGCATGGCTGTGCGGACGTTTGTCTTGCCTTTTGATGCTATGGTTATGAGGGAGGCCATTTTAAGGGAGCAATTCCGCGGTGGCCAAACCTTTTACGTCTGCCCGCGTGTTGCCGATCTCGATAAAATTGCAAGGCGCCTGCGCCAATACGTCCCTGAAGTTAAATTTGCAATTGCTAACGGGCAAATGACGCCAACGACACTTGAGAACGTCATGTCTGATTTTTATGATGGGGCATTTGATGTTCTATTGAGCACCAATATTATCGAATCTGGAATCGACATTCCGCGGGCAAATACCCTTTTGATCCATCGCTCTGACCTCTTTGGTCTTTCCCAGCTTTATCAATTGAGGGGACGCATCGGCCGCGCAAAGGTGAGGGGATATGCCTATCTCACCTATCCAGAAGGTCAAGTTCTGTCTACGGATGCTCAAAAGCGTTTGGAGGTTATTCAGTCCCTAGATACTCTTGGGGCAGGCTTCACGCTTGCAAGTCATGACATGGATATTCGCGGTGCCGGAAATCTTGTGGGTGAAGAACAATCAGGCCACATTCGTGAAGTGGGGATTGAACTTTACCAGCACATGCTGGAAGAAGCCATTGCCTCGCTCAAAGCCGAAGGACTGGGTGAAACTTATGTATCTTCCGACTGGACACCACAAATCAGTCTTAGCCTTTCCGTGCTTATCCCAGAAAGTTATGTGGCTGATTTGGGTCTTCGCTTGAGTCTTTATAAACGCTTAAGTGAGCTTATTACGCGAGAAGAGATTGATTTTTTTGGTGTCGAACTCGTCGATCGATTTGGTCCTCTACCGCAAGAAGTTAAAAACCTTTTAGAGGTAATTTATCTCAAGTCCCTTTCTCGCCAGGCGAACATCGAGAAAGTCGAGGTCGGTCCAAAAGGTGTTGTTATCGGATTTTACCAAAACACCTTTAAAAATCCAAACTTGCTTATTGGGCATATTGCTGATCAAAAAGGCACAGCTAAAATTCGTCCCGATCAACGAATTGTTTATATTCGGTCTTTTGAAACACCTGAAGCGCGTCTCAAAGGCACCCGTAAGATTTTAGAGGATTTGGCTGCTATGGCGGGGTGACATGGAGTTGGGGCGGGCTCTAGGGTTTTACCGCAATAATCCCCAACCCCTCTCTGCCATCAAGCTGAAGTTTTTCAGGATAGGTGTCTCGTGCAAAGTAGGAGCACTCTTCAATTTTAAATCCAGCCTTTTCAAAATGAATTTTAGCCGTATCTCTATCCAGAAAATTCATGGAAGGAGAAACATTTTTCTTAGACTCTGATGCATAAGTTTCAACGTTTTCCATGAACCCAGGCCAAGGATCTACCCTTCGCTTTTTATCTTCAAATTCCTCCCTACACAGAGGCGACAGACCCAAAGACTCTATCTACTATATTTAGGGGGAGCAACTGCATAGCACGGTAAACGCATCTAAAAGTTAAGGAACGCGAAGAAATTTGGTAAACTGCCATTCTTAAAAATAAGAATAAGAGGAAGGCATGCCAATGAATCTTGAATTTAAAGAAATATTTGGGGGGATAGA
>JAKBAL010000182.1 GCA_021809225.1 Pseudomonadota bacterium
AATCACATCACAGTTATATCTGATAGCTGCTTGACAGGCAGCCATAAATTTTTCCTTCGCAGCATTCAGGTCAGAAGACTTACCCGGTCTTATCAATCGCAAGTCTATGGGAATAATTTCGGCCTCTGGGGCGATGGAATGTACAACCTTTGCAACTTCTGTTCCATGAAGTACTTTGAGGTGTGCGATTCTATCCATTTTCGCTGAATAGTGTAAGGCTCTACTACGGTCGGACTCTACACTCTCATCGAAGTCTACACTTGAACTTAAAAACAATTTTTCGTTAGCAGCTGCAGTTGGAATCACTCCCTTTTGTAACAGTTCATCCATACTCTTTTCCTTAAATAGGTCATCGATGATAGCGATACGATAGCCCTTTCCTTTGTATCCTTCATCCTGAAGAACGTGAGCGCCCGTGGCCTTTACCATACTGACACAAGGAACTTGATCATAAAATTCCCAACGTAAGTCACCAAAAACTTCTTTGGGAGGGAGCTGAGCGGTTTTCCCAGCAAATAAGGAAGAAGAGCACAAGAGAATACAAGCAAAAGAAGTAATCGAAAGCTTTTTTAACATACCACCACCGTCATTTAAATATTACAACCAAATATAGATATAGTAATAAATACTAATAATGCAACTCTAAATGTAATGACTCACCCGTCCCCACACGGGGTGTCATCCTTGATCAAGAAAAAGTAAGCTTTTCCTTCGAAAAAGCAACCTTTTCTTGCCAAGGGTGACACGAGTGGGTGAGTGACTCTAAAATGACTTGCCTGAGATTTAAGAATTTCGTATAACCCAGACGTATTAGCGGGTGTAGCTCAATGGTAGAGCAGTAGCTTCCCAAGCTTCAGACGAGGGTTCGATTCCCTTCACCCGCTCCAGCCTTCGCTGCTCTGCAGCTTCGGCTGGCAAGCCATAAGAAGTGCGAAGGATTTTTGCCGTACCCCGAGTTTAATTTGGGCAGTAATTTTAAGGAGTTATGTTATGAATAAATCAATTCTTTTTATCCCCCTTCTTGGTCTTCTTGTCGGTTGTCAGCCCCCTTTAACCCGCGATCAGCAATTAGCCATCTATCGTTCCCGTTGTGTGGAGTATGGGTATCAATGGGGAACACCCGAATTTGCAAATTGTATGATGAAACAAGAAGCTCGTCAGGAAAAGCTATCTGTTCAAATGAGGAAAGCGCAGGCTCTAGAACAGAGCAATTGGATTGCAGGGCAAGAAGTAAGAGTCAGAGAGGAAAAACTCGATCTCGAGCATAAAAAGTATAAAAAAGATCGCTTGCACAAAAAACATTAAAGATTGGGTCAATCTTTAAAAGTCCACCATTTCCCATCCGTCATTCCGAGATTAAGTCTCTCTATTACTCGCCCCGATGGGCTCATGAAGAGAGTCTAAGTCCCGGAATGACGTGAGTTTAAGTTTGTAACGCCTATACCGCAGCCCTTAAATAATCGGCAACGCTTTCGGTTGTTGTATGAATGGCTTTAGCACCCTTCTGCCAGTTTGCAGGACAAACTTCGCCATGTTTTTCTGTATGTTGGAGGGCGGAAAGCATGCGCAAAGCTTCTTCAACGTTTCGTCCAAGAGGCAGATCATTAACCACTTGATGGCGAACAATGCCGTCACAGTCGATGAGGAAAAGGCCGCGATAAGCGATCCCCTCTGGATTCAAGACATCATAATCTTTTGCAATGTGTCCCCCTAAATCTGAGAGAAGGCCATAGGTAACACCTTGGATGCCGCCTTTTTCTTTGGGGGTATTGAGCCAAGCCATGTGAGAAAAATGACTGTCCACACTGCATCCGAGAAGAACACAGTTATTTTTTGTAAATTCCTCTAAACAAGCTTGAAAAGCATGGAGTTCTGTTGGACAAACAAACGTAAAGTCTAACGGATAAAAGAAGAGAACAACGTATTTTCCTTTATAATCTTTAAGCTCAATGTCTTTGCACTCGCTTTTAGTGACACACTTTGCTTTAAAATTTGGGGCTTCTTTTCCAACAAGTACGCTCATGTTTCTCTTCTCCTTATTTTTCGATTTAAAACGCTCTATCTAGAAACATAGGGCCGTCACTCTCTTTTTACAATACCTCATCTTCACAGCTTTTCAGAAAGCCAGATCGCAACACTTGATGCTGTTTTGATGGCATGAGAGAGCAGAGGATAGGCGGGGGCATCAAGTGCGCCTTGTTCAAGGGCTATATCACGGTGTTCCCGCTCTTCTTGCTGACAGGTGTATATAAGATTGCTAAGCGTTGGGTTTTCATCTCCTAAAAGGATCAGCTGTTTTTCATAATGGTGATCAATAACCTCTTCAACAGCTGCAGTACAAGCCATTGCAGCTTTTTCCCCCAGAAGTGCTGTTGCGGCCCCTAAAGCATACCCCGCTACATGCCAAAGGGGGTGGAAGAGGGTAGGGCGAACATGATTTTCCACAACCAACGTTTCAAAAGCTTTAAGGTGAGTGAGCTCTTGGTTCAGCATATGTTCTAAAAGAGGAGCGACGGTACTGCGTTTCAAAACAGCCAGTTGGCCTTCGTAAATGCGTTTGGCTCCCGTCTCTCCGGCTAAATTTACGCGCAGCATGGAAGCTATTTGCTTTCTGGATGAAGACTGTCCAGGGGAAGACTTCATTTGCGCTTGTATCCCCATCCCCAGCAAAGGAATGAAAGAAACAAAGATATAAGAGTATTATAAGCTGCCAGAGACAGACCAAAAAGACTCCACGTAATTTGATCACACCGGACAAAAGGCGTTTTAAGGAGTTGTTCCTTTAAGGATTCAACAGAATCAAAGGCGCTAAAATCATTAGTTGCACAAAATGCTGGCAGGCTCACCCAATGCTGTTGGATCGCCACATGATAAGCCGCTAGGAGAGCTCCGCCCATGAAGACAAATCCCAAAACGAGGATCGCAAGATGTTGAAAACGGCGAGGAAAAAAGATACAAAGGGCAGAAAGGATACCCGTACCTATAAAGACATCTCTTTCATAATGACACATTTTGCAAGCAAGAACGCCAAAATAGTGTTCCATGATATAAGCTGTTCCTACAACAACTGCGCAGATGAGCATAAGTACCGTCAACATCTTTGATGCTGGTACTTCTTTAAGTTGTTTTATGCACATAAGTCCTCCCTTTTCATATCCTTAGCCTAAAGCATAAAGAATTCCAAATCCACCTACAAGAGCTGCTAAGGAAGCAAGAGTTACAAGGGCGAGATTTTTTTCGATATACTCTTTAATGGGCGGTCCAAAATACCAGAATAAGGTTGCAATCAAAAAGAACCGGAATCCTCGCGCAATAATGGAAGCAAATGTAAAAGATGTAAAGTCAAGCCCTGTCACGCCGCAGGCAATCGTCACAACCTTAAAGGGAATAGGGGTAAGCCCCTTCAGAGCCACAATCCAAAAACCCCACTCGTTAAAGCTATCTCTAAACTTATCAAAAGTCGCTTGAAGCCCATAGGAGTTAATAATAAACTCGCCGATGGTTTCATAAAGTCCATACCCAATGGCATACCCGAGCCATCCCCCCACAACGGAAGATGCCGTGCAAATGAGGGCTAATTGCCAAGTTTTATCTCGTCGAGCTAAAAGCATAGCAATATAAAGAGGATCGGGAGGAATTGGAAAAAACGAGCTTTCTGCAAATGAAACGGCGGCCAAAATCCATATGGCATAGGGATGATTTGCAAAGCTTAAAATCCAATTATAGGTACGTCTTAACATAGGAACCCTTTGTATATGAAGTTGGTTAACTCATTCTTCCCCTCACACGTATAACTTTGTGGATAGAAAAGAACTTGTTCTTTCTTGCCAAGGTTGATACCGACAGCAAGGTACTACAGTTGATAAATGAGGTAACATGGATTGTGGATAAGTTCAATGAAAATGCGCCTTTAATATTGGATTCACGTGCTATGAATATTTTTTCACCCCCTTAAAAGTCACTATTAACCAGAACCTCATTCAAAATTCTCTTAAAATTTCAAGTGTTTTCCCTCTCAAAAAACATAAGCTAAAAATAAATTCATTTTTAAATAAATTATTAACAATTTGTGGCTAAGATCGGAATGTAAGAAAATGAAGGAGAAAAAAGATGAAAAACTTACTTTTAGCTTGTACAGCAATAGCGGGTCTTAGCCTTGCTGGATGTAATACTTGTTGCGAAACTGCAAATTCACCCTGTGCGAATACACCTTGCAGTGGTTCTACTTATGGTCCTGATGGAATCGGCCCTGGTGGCTACGGTGCTGTTGGCGCTGGTGCTATAGTGGTGGAAGAGGGCTATACCGGCCATCATGTTAGACACCATCATAAGCATCATCATAAGCATCATGCTAAGCACCATCATAGGCATCCTGCTGGCGCGGCTGCTCGTCATCCTGCTGGTGCAGCTGCTCGCCATCCTGCTGCTGCAGCTCCTATGGGTGCAGCTCCACGAGGCGGCGCGGCTCTTCAGTAGTCGTTACTCGACATATTTAAGTCGCTGCCGATTTTTTGGCAGCGACTTACTTATTCGCCTACACAAAGCCCATGAAGATTTACTCCTATATAGCTATAGGTGCATGCTTTTGAGACGTTGGTGCCTTAAGTCCCCTTATACCCCAGATTGTTAATCCTGTGGCAACAAGGCCAAAGGCGCATCCGAACATCATATTGACGGAAAGGCCATAGACAAAGGCCTCGTTGATCCAAATTAAGAGCTGTGGAACCTGTTCAGAAGGAAAGTCCTTAAGCTGTGAAGCGGAATGTTCGACCTTTGAGATAATCTCCACAAGATCTTGTTGCTGTTGGGGGGATAAAGTTAGTCCATATTTTTGGATGCTTTGGAAAAGATGATTTCGTCCAAAAAGGACGACAAAGCTGGTACTTAGAATAATACTTAAAGTATTTCCAATCATCATCAACATCATAAAAACGCCAGAAGCCACATTTAGGTCCTCTTGGGGAGCAGCTCGCATCATCGCTGTATTACAAGCGGTAAAGTAAGCACCTAAACCTGTGCCCGCTAAGAACAGGACGATGACCACATAGTAAAGTGAAGAATCTGCTTTTAAGAAAGCCATAAACCCTAAGGCAACAGCTGTTAAAAGTGATCCAAAAATCATGGGGCCCTTGATTCCAAAAGCATCAATCATCTTTCCGCCAATGGGAGACAGAAGTCCCATGCTAATGGTCATTGAAATAAAAATAAGGCCTGCTTCATAGGTCGAATAATTGAGAGTGTTTTGTAGATAAAGACCCATCATTACAAGAATCAGAGAAAAGTTTATGGCCATAAAAAATTCACCAAGACTTGCGGCCATATAAGCTTTGTTCCGAAAGAGATGGGGAGGAATCATTCGGACCTTTTGTTTGCGATCTCTCAAAAAATAACTTCCTATGAGAAGAGCCCCAAGACTTAACCGACTCCATATAGGAAGGCTTTTGATTCCCAAAAC
>JAKBAL010000183.1 GCA_021809225.1 Pseudomonadota bacterium
ATCATTCGGAGCTGGAATTATGAAATATATGGGGTATTTTCCAGGAGTGGATACAGGCTCAGATGATGATGATTATGGATTGTATGATTAAGAAATTAATAAAAAAAACCTTCAGATTCTAAATCTGTTGCTCTCAAGCCCCCGCAAAAGTCTTTTGCGGGGGCTTTCTTTATTTCAATTATGAAACCTTGAAAAATTCTCTATCAGAAAATAAATATAGGCTATTGACTTAGTATGTCAATAGCCTATATTATATAATGTATGGAAGTGACATTAACTCTTATAACGATTGCGGAAACTCATTCCTTTCAAAAGGAAAGCCAAAAGATTCTTGGTGAGAGTGAAGTAGATAAGCTAAAGGACTTTTTGTCTTTAAATCCGCAATCAGGGGACATAATTCCAGGGTTGAGGGGGATCAGAAAAATAAGATGGCAAGTAAATCAGAAAGGAAAGTCGGGTGGAGCGAGAATCATTTACTTTTTCTACAACACCAACATTCCTGTTTTTCTATTAGACATTTACAGAAAGTCAGAAAAGAGTGACATGTCTTCCAAAGAAAAGAAAATGTTGAATAATATGGTTGATGAATTGATAGATAGCTATGGAGGATAAGATGACTAGCCGATTGATTAGATCCATGCAAGAAGCTATTGATTATGCAAAAGGTGATAAGGATAAGTGCCGCGAAACAAAGATAAGGGTTTCTGAAGCTTTTGAAGTACCTGAAACGATTGATGTTCAGTCTTTAAGAAAATGCCTTCACATGAGCCAGGCAGAATTTGCGGAGCGTTTTGGATTCAATTTAAATACATTACGAAATTGGGAGCATGGGCGTAGACATCCAGATAAGGCCGTATTGGCTTACTTGTGTGTTATTTCTAATAACCCTCAATTAGTTGAGAACTCCTTACGCAGAAAAGTTTCTGAAGTTTTGAATTAACTGTCCATGGGTGACAAAGATTTGACTTTTTCTAAGATATTGGTCTACGATCATAGAGTATTGTGAGTAGTTCACAATACGTGACGCACAGGATAGTTCACACCCTATGCGCCACTAACCAACCAAACACATGAGGTTTGATATGGCTAAAATAAAACTAGCCCACGTCGGGCGATCCTTCAAGTTAATCCTGAGACGGCCGGAAGGCCGTATAAATTCTTTTCTAACGTCAAACATGGAATAGGGCAGATAATTTCTGCTCTTTTTTATTTTAGTGTGGCGTTAGGAAGGTTTGTAGTCTTAATAACCCCCTCCCTATCGCCACAAGAACGCACTGCATTTGAGAAGCAAGAATCAAACAACAGATTCTTGTAAAAACAGGCGCACGCCCTAAGTGTACCTAGTTTTTAGAATGCTTGAAACATTTTAAGAAAGAGGAATTAAAATGATAACGATCACCACAACCAATGGAAAAGAGAAGATATTTAAAGACTATCATCAAGTTTGTGACTACATAAGTTGCATAGAAAAACAAAAAAAGTTAGAAGCGGGAGCAAAGATATGGAGATTTACACGTCATCGACATCAAACCCTATCTTCTCTCTATTGGAATCCATTATTGAAAGGTTTTTTGACAGCAAAAGAAAAAGAGGCCGTTGAAAAAGAAAAGGGACTAATTGAAATCGTAAAAGGTAACAGGGAACATATTACCCAACTGCTTCTTACGAATCGTCTGGACGTAGAGTCTTTGAAAAGAGACTGGTGTAAGGACTATTGCATCGAGCATGAAATTAAACACTCTGAATGGGTAGTAAAAGATTAGGCACTCTGATATCAAAAACTAAAAAGACTAGACGTGAGAGATAAACCCCCGCGTCTAGTTCCTGTTGTGTCTAAAGTCCCATGAAACATTTCGAAACATTCGTTTCAGAATAGTTGTCTTGCTCAAGATCATCGAAGGAAAAGCTATGAAAAATCTTTTGGTTAAATTCTTAAAGTATCTTACGAAAGGCGAAGAACAAGAGCCCATTTGCAAGACAGAACCACAACAATCAGAAGCCGAAGAAAACGAACTCATTGTTGAGACAAAACAAAAAGTCCAAGAAACACCAAAGGAAGAAGATCAACCAAAAGCACAAATCACCTATACAACTCAGATAGAAGAATCTGGGAAGAAACAAGCTAAGAAACCAAAAAAGAAAACATCAGCAGACCTTACAAAATTATCAATTGACCCAAGGGATATTATGGAATCAATGGGTATTCCTTTTCTGTCTTTATCCAAGAATAGAAAAGCCCCTATTGTTTATGAAAGTCCAGACGGTACAACTAAAGTAAGAATAAGCTGTCATTCAGAACACTACATAGCAAGCATATATGATTGGGATATCATTCAATGCATTGCTGGAAAAATTCAAGAGGTTTTTAACTCTAAATCGGATGTTCCACCAAGAACACTAATTATCCCGAGACATGAACTTCTTAGATCAATATATAGACATGACGGAAAAAAACAAGAAAAAGACCTTAAAGCTAGTTTGTCGCGACTCAATACGACCTTAATAGAAACAACGGTATCCAATGAAGATGGAAGGTATGAGGCTGGGTTTGGTTTTCTTGATAGTTATGGGTATACGAATAGGAAGGATGTGAAAGAATTTTGCATAACTCTTTCACAATGGCTATATGAACTAATTTGTCATAATGGATCTCTTCTAAAGGTTCATCCAGAATACTTTAAAATCACTTCAGGTCTTAAAAGATTTCTTTATAGGACAGCCAGAAAGCATGTTGGAAATCAAAATGAGAATTGGCCTTTTTTAATTGAGACTCTCCACAAAAAGTCTGGAAGTGAGCAAGTTCTTAGATATTTTAAACGTGACCTCAAAAAAGCTGTTCAAGATAATGATATTCCTGGCTACCATCTGAAGTGGATAGAGAAAGATGGAAAAACATTAGTTCACTTTACAAATTTGAAGAAAGTTTCTAAGAAAGATATTGCCACATCTGAGGTAGAAGCCAAAAAAATATCTAAATTTCCATCCAATTCAATAAACAATGAGCAGAAGCGTATAGTTTCAAAGTTAATCAGCTCTTCAATAAAAAGAATTAGATAAATCCAAATTTTTCATAGATGGGTGTGATATACCCCCCTAACTTAAACGCACGTTTAATATGCCTTGTGGATGAAAATAGTTCTTATTCAAAATGGGGGGTACATCACCCACGTCTGGGGGGTACATCACCCACGTCTGGGGGGTACATCACCCACGTCTGGGGGGTACATCACCCACGTCTGGGGGGGGGTACATCACCCACACAATTAGAAAAAAAATTTTGCTCAAGAATGCCTATAATCAGCCCATGAATTGGCTTACATACGAATTGTGACCACTGACAAAATTCCGTAAAAAAATAAAAATTTCAAAGCCTACAAACTATATTAAAACTTATTTCAAACTTGTATTTTAAACTGACCTCGCTGTGGAAAACCCATGTGGATAACCCCAAAAATTCACCCCAGAAACATCCATCAAAAAAATCAAAATTCCGTTTGCGTGGAAAAAACGGAACAGCCAGAACAACAACCACGCACGCTCTACCAACTGAAACGATTTTTGGCCTAGCAATAGGTTCAAAAGGCGGAATGGCTTTGGGAACCATCTAACGGTTTAATGCGGAAACAGGAAAAAACGAGTACAAGCTACAAATTCCAACTATGCGGATCCAAAACTACACCTATGGGAAATTGGAAAGGTTTTAGCTACCCTGCTAGGCTTGTCCTAACAAATCTGGAAGGATGAATTTTTTCCGCCTGAACTCCGAGAAAACGTAAATCAGCTTGGCTAAAAACATAATTCGTTGAAAAACAAAGAAAAAATTTCATTTCGCCCATTTTTCCGACCTGATTGCATTCTTCGAAAATGAAAATTCCAGTTGTATGTCTGCTTTTAAAATCGACGCTATGGTCCTTAAGAGCGTCACTGGTGAGTTTTTGTGGGGGGGGTGGCTAGTACACTGCGCCATGACAAAATAGGCCGCTGTGCGGCCTTCTAAAGCGTTTTTTCGATTGGGGCGCCGGAGGGGAAATGTTTTGAGGGAGAAATTCTTGTAGAAATATACGATAAACCCAAGGGAAAAGCTAGAGTTTTTTAGAGAATTTTCGAAAGGCTGTTGCAAATTACCGATAGGGTTTTTCCACTTCTAATCGCTTGAGAATTTTTTATCAATCCTGAAGACCAAAATTTTTACAATGCCAGGTTCGTCATTCCATCACAAAATTTTTCCCTGTCCCTGTTGGGTTTTTGAATGGTTTTGTAACCTGCCGTCGCTTGCGACAAAGCGCGGTTGTTTTGCAACGTATAAGCGCGCCCTCCGAAATTTCTTCTGGAACTGTCGATTTTTTTTTGGATCCCATCACACATCTCATCAAAATTTTAAGGGGGGAACGGCTCTAGGGGGAACTCAACCCCCATAGTCACCACTCGACAGAGTAAGATCAAAAAAATTATTAAGCCGTCGGCTAGACCAGAAAAGCGCAAAGGGGCGTAAGTGCGCACTGGCAAAAAACCAGTGACTTCGGATAACGGATAGGGTATTGCTTTTCAATCCAATGTTACAGCTGTGGGGCATAAATTTTGTCCTGTCTACCAAGGAAGAAAAATTAAATTGCTCCCTCCCATAGCTCCCATCCAATCAAAAATTTGACAAGCTGTTTGAAAGAAAATTGAAAAATAAAATCTCTCGTTCGCTTCGCAACGGCGAAGTGCGCGCTTACATGTTGCATGGCAACACCGCTTTGTCGCAAGCGACAATGATCAGCAAAATATGTCAGATCAATATGATTTTCAATCGACAAATTTGCTGTGTGAAGGGGAGAAAATTTTTATCCCCTTGAACCCCAAGCCCAAGACAAAAAAATATTTTGAGATTAAAAATCGAAGCTTGATAACTCAAACAAAAAAATCTGAAATCCAGAATGACGCACTTAAGCATGCATGAAAGTGCGTTACACTTTCATGCATGCTGCTTGTTAGCCTGGCCGACGGCGTAATAAAAAATTTTTGGAGGAATGATGACGGAAAGAATGCAAAAATATCGCGATAAGATGAAAGAAAAAGGGCTTGTCCAAGTCAGGATATGGGTTGAGGAACAAGACGAGGAATTTGTCAAATACCTTGCAAAATTTTGCAGGGAAATACGGGAGAAAAAACCCAAAAAGCGGTATGGCCGAAGGGCAACGGAAAGGCAGATCAAGTTTGCCGAGAACATTGCCAAATTGCACAACGTACCTGAACCCAAACACCTATATGACCACCACATCAGCCTTGCCGCCTGGACATGGGGGAAAGGGTTTAGAAGTCAAAATTGAGAAAAACAGGCCTGTACCTAAACTCCACTTTATCCACAAAAAATGTGGACAAGTTTTGGGATAAAATCTCCATATCAGCCCGTGTACAGGTTCTTATAGAAAGATCAAAAAACAGGCAACAAAACA
>JAKBAL010000184.1 GCA_021809225.1 Pseudomonadota bacterium
AGACGATGCTACTTCAGTAAAAGTATTTCGGATAAAAAAAGAAAATGATCCCACAACCTATCATCCGCAGCTTGTGGCAATAATAAACTCTCCTTCCATGAGGAAGTATTTATCCAGTATCTTAGAAATAGATGACTGTATAATCGACCGATATCAGTGCCATGTTTATCATGAGGGTGATTTTGTTGGCAAACATCAAGACAATAAAAGTTGTAGTGATTATGAATATGCGTTCATTATACACTTGGACGGTCAATATGAAGGGGGAGAATTTTGTGTCTACAACACCTATGAAAGTACCCCCTCACATACCTACCGTCCCCCTAGATACTCTTTGATGATTACTAAATGTAGCTTGCCACATGAAGTTAAGAAGGTTACAAAGGGAGAAAGAAAAGTCATTGCAGGATTTTTAAAGTCTGACACTCCTTCCACTCACTAGAACTTTACTTTAAGATATTCATATAATATTTTGATTGTTTTGGAATTTTCTCTTGTTTCAGGAAAACAGAGTCCTATAGGTATATTTGGGCCATCAAGGATGTCGGGCAAAATTCTAATCAGTCTAACGAGGGATTTTTCAGCAGCAGTTTGTGAAATTGATCCGATGCCGACACCCTTTTCAACCAATTGAAAAATACCAACCCCTGTATTAATGCAAATATTTGGCTCCTTACCATCTGGTAGGTGTTGTACATGCCAATTAACTTGCTTAAATGGGAAATGGACATCATTTCCATAACTAATGATTATATGGTGGGTAAGGTCTTCAACAGACCGTGGTATGCCCTTTTCATTTAAATAGCTTTCACTTGCGTATAAATTCATATAATAATTTGTTAACGGAAGTGATTTTAATCCTTTACGCATATTTTCTATAGCGTAGATGGATACATCCGCCTCTCTTGTAAAAAGATCAAATGATTCATCGGAAGATTTTACGGTTATTTGTACTTCAGGATAATTTTTAATAAAATCTGTTAATGCTTCAGTTAGCCAGAGAGCAGCAATAGCAGTCGTTGTTGCTATCGTAATACTTCTGGCAATAGACTTCTTATCTTCCTCATATTCTAATAATTTTTTATCTGTAAAGTTTAAGATTTCATTTGCATAGAAAAAGAATTTTTCCCCTTGCTCACTAATAACAATTTTGTTGTCTTGGTTCTCAATAAGCTTTATTCCTAACTCTTTTTCAAGGTTTAAAATTTGTTTCCTCAAGGTAGCATATTTTATTTTCCGCACGTTTTCAACGTCATGAAGATTGCCACCCGCTTTCACAAGCTCACAAAAACTTCTCAGTTTTTCAAAATCCATTATTATTGCCTTTCTTATTATTTAAAATTCATCTAAAATTATATCGTTATAAGCATTTGACAAAAAGTAAAATAATATTTGACATTTTTTTAAGCCAATGCTTATTATCATGCCTAGTTTGTAGCTAACCTGTGCTGTTGCGTCATGAAAAACCCATTTTGGAAATATTTTATACGAAACAGAAAAACCTGTCTCCTTGTTATTAAGTAGATTTGAAAGGTACATCATGCTTCACATTATTCCTCCACACGAACGCCACCATTACACTGATATGATTTCGCAAATGTTTGCTCATCTAGACTCAGAAAGCTCAAAAAATACTTACCAAAAGGATGAATTTGATACGCCAGAAGCGGTTTATTGCATCTACATTGATGACCGCTTTGGCTTGATTGGAAGCGCACGTTTATTGCCCCATCCCGCTTTGTTGGCTGGTCATATTGAGTTAGAAGAAGATGATGATGAAGATGATTATTGGGAGTGCAACCGCGTATTCTTTGATATCCATGAAGATGCCCCTATTCATGAAGAAGACCCAGACGCCTTTAGAGAAATTACCCAACAATTTTATCAAGAATTATATAAGGGTATTAAAGGCTTTACCGAAAGCTACGGAATTAATGCCGTAGTTTTTGTCAATCCCGTTGATGAACATGAAGATATTTTATTTTTCGGTCAATGGCCATTTGATGTCGAGTCTTTAATTGACATCGAGTCCAATGGAGAGGTTTCCACTTTTGCGGTTGGTGGGTGCAGTTTTCAAAGATAATTTTTATTTTGATAGGAAACTTTCTATGGCTATAGTAAATATCAACAATGCCTACTTCTTACCTCACTCTTTAGATGGAAATGCTTTATCCCAAGGGCTTGAGCCAAAACTAGTCCCCTCCAGCAATTCATTTCTCGTCCATATTCAGGAGTTTTCCCAAAACCTGCATGTTTTCACGGCTAAAGACTACGCCCATGAATTGCTTTGCCAAATGGTTTTGGAGGTGAAGGAAATTTTACTCCCCATGAATGAGAGGGAAGAAAAAAGCACCAACCTTGCGCCTGTCGTCGCTTGCAACTTTCCCAGCATTAACCTTGAAAAACTGAATGAAAAGAAAATCTTTGGAACCCATATTCAAGGGATGCTCATGTGCCAGTTTCAACTTAAAGTTTTAGAGCAACTCTTATTGTTTTGTGACAAGCAAGGGGCGACCAACCTCATCCTCATGATTAAAGATAAGAACCTAGCTTACCTAAAGACTTATAGCCGCTTCACTATTTCAGAAAAGCAGGTGATTACGCCAAAGGGACAGTATATGCAAATTGTTATCCCAAAAAATGCGGGGATTTACAATAAAGTCCTTGGTTCTATGGAGCAACTTGACAAGCAATTTCGGTACACTTTATGGCGCAGGCAACGCTACAATCCTGCCATTCGGGGATATTTAAGATCAAATTCTTAAGATTTCTCAATTAGGATTTACCTATGATGATGCGCACAATTAGTTGGTTTATTTTTCATTACTTCTAGGATGATAAGCTCTTTCTTTATTAGCATTGTTATGCATTACTCATGAAATAGCGTACAAGAATGCAGACTTAAAAAACATTTTTTCCCCATATAACCTATTAGCGTTATCGCTCCCATTCGTGTTCTTCATGCTGATGAGAATTTTCTCCTAAACTACGAGCCTTAGAAGATTCCTTTTCCTTTAATATCTCTGGCTCATGTACAAGCCCAATGTCACCATGGGGGTAAGAAATTTCAACACTCTTATCCATTTCTGGTGTTTTTGATAAGGAATGACGATTGTGGATAATGGCATGATTGGGAGAATCTTTTAACGCTTGCACAACATGGCGCTCTGTAATACCAATAATTAACCCATCATATTTTTTTCCTGCCTCTGCCGAATAAAGTCTAGCGTATCCGCCCTCATAAGATCGGTTCTGTTTAATACACAAGACAATATCACGATCAGCTAAATTCTCGCGGATAAGGGTGGCCAAAGGTTTTATATTGCATTTATCCGCTTCAATAGAAGCATCTATCATTTGTTTCTGGCTCACATTTTTCCATTCGATATAATATCCATTATAATGCGCCAGTTGATTAATAAATTCCCTTTGTGTACGCCCATTGCCTTCACGGAAAGGATGGATATGGTTAATGTCCCCCAAGTAGTACCCTGTCCTTTTGCTAAAATCATTAGCATCTAAACCTTTCAAGTAATTTTCCTGTTTTAACTTGGTGAAAGTGTATTCCGCACTTTTTTCAATACGTGAGCGGGGTGAAAAGTACGTCTCTCCCTTTGAAATGTTACCCTCACGAATCTGTCCCGCCCAGTCATAAACATCCTGAAATAGATGCTTATGGATGGCTTTTAAATGCTGAAGGTCAAACGTTTTATCAAGGGAAACTTGTTCTGATTCTAATTCGTATGATCTCATGAGCGCGAAAGAAGACTCTACCTTAGAGAGTGTCTTTGAATCCTTAATACCTAAAAGATTACGGAGGCATCCTGAACTTTGGTCTATATATGGGTCTTGGAAGGCATCTTTTTTAAATTCGTCCAAGATTGATTCTCTCCCTTAAACGCCTTAAGGCTTCTTCGACATCAAACTCCCCATGGACAACACATTGCATATCCTCAATGGTTCTAGAATCAGGCTCTAAACCTTCCATCCGTTGTGAAGCAATGGCATTTTCTAAGGCAAGATTCCTTTTCGCTAATTCCTGTTCCGTAGGTTTCATCACTTCCTCCTTAAAACATTCTTGTGGCTTATCTATCATAAATTTCTTTTCTATGGCCAACAGCAACAACGAGGACGAGCAGTTTATCGTCTTGCAAACGGCAGATGACCCGAAAGTCTTCAATGCGGTACCGCCACAACCCAACCTTGTTGCCAGAAAGTTGTTTGCCGAAACTTCTTGGATTTTCTGTCGCTCTCTTCCGTAAATAAGCGAGTATCTTCCTTTGAACTCCAGCATCGAGCGACATTAGTTCTTTTTTGGCCCGAACATCCCATTCAATTTTCCAAGCCAAGTTCTGCCTCTATCTCTTCTTGTGTGCATATTTCTTGGATCGTTTCTAGGCGGTCTAAAGCAAGATATGTATCCTCCATGTCCTCAATAAACTCAAGGATTGCTTTTTTGGCATAGTAAGTTTTTGTGCGCCCTGTCTTAGCAGCAAGCGCCGCAAGGCGGGTTTCAACTTCTGTTGGTAGTCGAATCGCGAGCATAATATTACCTCCTACATATTATACATGTATAGCAAGATAGGTGTTTTGTCAAGTCGGACGCGCAGCGCATGGCCAGCAAGCTACAACTCAGGACGGTAACGACGAAGAGGTTTCTTATGAGTTTCGAGTGTCAATAAGTTTTTCCAAAAACCTTCAAGGCTGTTAAATAGGCTAACCAGGTTATTTAATTGATCAGGGGCTATACCGTAACGTTCAAGCTCTTTTGCGTGATTTTTGAATAATTCGTCGAGTTTAGTGTACAAAGCCAAGCCCTTTTCAGATAGCCTGACGTTGCTGGTACGGCGGTCATGGATGCTCTGCTCATAAATCAGGTATTGATTCTTGATTGCCTTAGATAAATTGTAGCTGACATTTGACCCCAGGTAGTACCCACGCCCTGTCAACTCCCCTACCGTAACCTGTTCCCGACCAATATTATAAAGGATAAGGCACTGGACGCTGTTAATGTCTTGGATCTGCATACGTTCCAATTCAACCCTGACAACTTCCAGGAAAAGGCGGTGTAAACGCTCAACCATCACAACGGACTTAAAATAACTTTCCTTCATCATTAATATCTTTCTTTTTGGATTGTACGCTTACGCCATTTTAGCTTTGGCAAATATGGGGTCGTAAAAGATTTCTGTGAGCTTCCTATCCTTAAAATACAGAATCACATCTAAGGTGGTATAGAGTATCAACTTGATCATTTCTATATCCAATTGCCGCCCCACCTCTGATTTTTTAATGAGGGTGGCAATGCGCTCAAAGGTTTGTAAAGCATTGTTAGCATGGGTGGTGGTAATAGAACCTGGATGTCCTGTGTTCAAGGAATTCAGATACTCCCAAGCCTCATTACCGCGAAGCTCAGCT
>JAKBAL010000185.1 GCA_021809225.1 Pseudomonadota bacterium
ATGCTGAAAAATTATTCCCCAGCTATAGGGGAGGATTATGGATATATAAAAAGGATAAGAAGGATTTTCAAAACGTCGAAACATGGGGACCTATCACTGATTTAGAAAAGAGTGATTTTTCTCTTGATGAGTGTTGTGCGCTACGGAACGGTCAAATTTATAAGGTTAGTTTTTCTTCTTCCAAGCCATGCTGCCATCATATACCCAAAACAGCAAGAGGATATATTTGCTTTCCTATGACAGTAGGTGATGAGTTATTTGGGGTATTATCGGTCATCTTTGAACAATCGAAATTTTCACAGGAATCACAAGCCATATTTGAACGACTTGTTGATAGTACGATTCTGGCCTTATCTAACATTCGATTGCGCGATTCTCTTTTAGAACTTTCTATTCGTGATTATTTAACTGGCCTTTTTAATCGCCGCTATATGGAAGAAACACTAAATAAAGAAATTGCAAAAGCAATTCGAAAAAATTCAAGCATAGGTATGATTATGTTTGACATTGATTACTTCAAAAATTTTAATGATACTTATGGCCATGAAGCAGGAGACGCAATCTTAATTAATTTGGGAGAATTTCTAAAAGGGTACTTTCGAGAGAGCGATATCATCTGTCGCTTTGGTGGTGAGGAGTTCCTCATTATTTTAATAGGAGTTACTCGAGAACTTACCATAGATCGAGCTGAAACTCTGCGTCAAAAAGTAAAACATCTTCATACAAAATTTGGGATGGAAAGCCTTAGTGGCATTGAAATATCAATAGGAGTTGCCATGTTTCCAGAGAACGGTCAGACCCTAAGAACTCTTCTTGATGCCGTTGATGAGGCTCTTTATCGTGCTAAAAATCAAGGACGCGATCAAGTTTGTGTGGTTAACGATTAATTTAATCTGGTTAACTTATATGATTAACTTGACCTGGTTAGTGTATATAATATAAAAACTTCTTAACGAGTTCTTCACACCTAATAAATTTTATATTGGTTCATAGTTTAAGGATTTTTTTATAATTATTCCTTTGTAAGATTAATAGATTTTTCTCCCAGTGTCACTGTGAGGCCAGAATGGCCATGTTAATCAAGAAATAGAATAGAAAACCGTATTATTTCTCTTTTCTCGCAGTGAAAGAGAGTAATAATACTGAATGTCTAGTATATATTAAATTAAGTATAAATATTATATTTAATAATTGCTCTAGTAGGGTAAATTGTTATGTTTTTTTCTCTTTCTTGTCGAAGATTATTCATTATAATATCTTATATGGTTAAATGTTTTTAACGTTTTTTAGATTCGCTCTTCGTAAGAAGGGAAAAAAGAGAAGATCAGGGAGAGATAATGATACAAAAAACAAGAGAAACTATTATCCCTATATCTCAAACTTTAGCTTCAGCTCTTTTGGATAGAGGAATTTTATCCGCAGATCAAGTCGAAGTGGCTCTTAAAGAACACGGCATCCAAGGAACTTCTTTTGAAGAGTGTTTGATTAATTTAGGTTTTATCAGTGAAAGTGCGCTTGCTGAAGCGCTTTCGTCGACAAGCGGTTATGAGAAAGTAAACCTTAAACAAACTCTTCTAGATCCATTCTTAAAAACCGTGATCTCACGTGCCGTTGCGGAGCAGTTTTGCCTTGTTCCCCTTTCCATGGAAAAAGGGATATTGAGAGTCGCTATAGCCGACATTTATAATCTTCCGGCCCTCGATCATCTGCGCCATAAGGTCCATTCTGTCCGAGAGGTCATCCCTAGCATTGCTATTGAATCAGACATACTCGAAGCTATAGATAGTTATTACGGGTATGATTTGTCGATCCCCGGACTCATACGAGAGGTGGAAGTTGCGTCCCCTCTTACCTTTACGCGAGATGATTATGTTAATCCTACTGTTCGTTTTGTTAACGCTATTCTGGTGGATGCGATTAAAAAGAATGCGTCAGATATTCACTTCGAGCCTGAAGGCGCGTTTATGCGCCTCCGTTATCGGATTGATGGCATTTTATCTCAAACATGCACCCTTCATGCTACTTATTGGCCTGCCATCTGTGTGCGGCTGAAAGTCATGTCAGAAATGAACATTGCGGAATCACGACGTCCCCAAAATGGTCGTATAACTTTTTATGTAGGGCCACGCGAGGTTGACCTGCGCGTTGCGTCTCACCCAACTGTTCACGGAGAAAATATTGTTGTCCGGATCTTAGATAAAAGCCGTTCTCTCCTTTCTCTTGATGAGCTTGGGTATTCTGAGGAAGTGATTAACGAAATAAAAAAGGCTTTCAGACGGCCTGGAGGAATTTTTATTATTACAGGGCCGACAGGATGCGGGAAAACAACCTCTCTTTATTCTATGCTTAGTTATATCAGTACGTCTCAGCTTAATATCATGACGTTAGAAGAGCCTGTTGAATATCAACTTCCCCTTATCCGCCAATCGGATGTCCGAGAACAAAGCGGGATGAACTTTACAGAGGGAGTTCGATCGATTTTACGACAAGACCCCGATATCATTCTCATTGGAGAGATACGCGATCCCGGAACAGCTCAGATGGCCCTCAGGGCTGCTATGACGGGCCATCAAGTCTTTTCCACACTTCACACCAATGATGCTCTGGGCTCCATCCCTCGTTTAGTAGATTTAGGTCTTACTCGACCCATGCTTGCCGGGAACGTAATGGCCGTTGTTGCACAACGCCTTGTCCGAAAACTTTGTTCTGCTTGTAAGCAACAAAAGGGAGTAAGTGCTTATGAAGAGGCCCTCCTTAACTTTTCAAATCCTCAAGTACTCTTTATCCCAAAAGGATGTGAGGAGTGTCGTGGGACAGGGTACCATGGTCGCCTTGCTATTGCTAAAATTATCGTTTTTGACTCTGAGCTCGACGAGCTTCTTATCACCACATCATCAAGAACACCTCTTAAAGTCCTTGCTCAAAAAAAGGGGTATATCCCCATAGAACAAGATGCGCGACATCGTGTTTTAAAGGGAGATACAAGCCTTGAAGAAGTCCTAAGAGCCGTTGATTTACGGGAGGGGATGTGACCATTTATCGCTATAAAGCTATAGGGAAGGAAGGCACTCTTCAAAAAGGAGTTTTGGAAGCATCCTCCCCTTCTGAACTTAAAAACCACCTTCGAAATCTAGGGTTTTCTCTTATTACTTATTCTGTGGATATCTCTTTTCTTTTTTCACGAAAGGTTAAATCCCGCGCCTTAATGGATCTTTGTCTTCATTTGGAGCAGTTCGAAAACGCTGGAATTCCCTTAAAAGAAAGCCTCACTGAATTACGCCAGGTCCGGAACACGCCCAAGCTTCAAATCGCTCTTGTTAACGTCATTAAGGATATTGAGTGCGGTCTTTTATTTTCGAACGCTCTTTCAAAACACCCTACAATTTTTGATTCAATTTTTGTAGGTCTTATAGCTGTTGGGGAGAAAATGGGCGATCTTTCCTTTGCCTACCGCCACCTTTTTCAACATTTGAAATGGGTGGATGAAGTCCAATCTCAGACCGTTAAGGCTCTTCGCTATCCTTTGATTATGGCCATCGTTCTTTTCGCAGTTGTTTTTATTTTAATGACTGTTTTGGTACCAGAACTTGTAAAATTTATTCAAACTCCTTCGGTAGACCTTCCTCTTTCAACCCTTATTCTTATTTCTTGCTCAGGTTTTTTCTCGGATAACTTTTTTCTCATCATGATAATTTTTGGAGTTCATGCTCTTGTTTTGATGTCTTTTTTTAAATATCATCCAAGAGGTCCCCTATGGAGAGATCGCATTTTAGGAAGATCTCCTCTTATTGGTCCCTTGCGAAGAATGATCTCTCTTGCTCGTTTTTGTCATATTTTTGCAGTCCTATTTGAGAGTGGAATTGATATCCTCCAAGCTCTACAAACGGCGCGCAAATCCCTTAAGTCAGGGCAAATGTATGAGGCCCTTGAAAGAGTTGAAATTCTCGTAAAAGAGGGAAATTCTCTTTCCAACTCTTTTCAAAAAGTGGGTGTTTTCCCTTCCATTGTCGTGCGCATGGTAAGGATAGGAGAGAAGACAAGTTCGCTTCAAAAAACGCTTTTGCATGTGAAATCTTATTTTGATACCACTCTTAAGCGCCACGTGGATCATATCGTTGGCCTTACAGAACCCTTTATGATTCTCAGTATTGGGCTAGTGATGGCATGGATTATTTATGCGACTTTTTTGCCTCTCTATGACACCCTTTCCATTTTAGATTATTAAGAATATGAGAGAAAAATTCCTTTTATACTTAATGGATGAAGACGTCATTCTTTATAAGGGAGCCCATGAAAAACTGTGTACTTTGAAAGGAACCTTTGAAAGTGTTCACCGTGAGCTTCAAACCTATCTCTCTAGCGCCCCAAAGGTTACCCTTCGTCTTTTGGTCGATCGCAACCATCAAGATATTCGAGAGGAAAAGCTTCCTTCCCTTTATCCTTGGGATCGAATGCGATTTGTTTCTCATAAGAAAGCTGAATGGCTCATTCACGGAGGATATGTTGGATATCATTTTTTAAACCAAGACGGTGATGTCTATTTCAGATGGATCCATATTCCCCAAAATGATTCTTTAACTCCTTGGCTTTTATGGACTGAATCTCTTCCTAATCCTGTCGGGGGAATTTTTTTTGTTCCCCTGGAAGCGGCCAGTTTTTTGAAAAAACATTTGTCCTCGTCCTATAGCTATCAAATGATTCTTTACACCCTACCTTCTCATAGAGCGCGTCATGTGATTTTCAAGCAAAGGCGACTTATTCTCTCCCGTCTTTCACAAGAAGAAGATGATCTTAGGACTTCTCTTCACTTTCTCGGTCGTACTTATCCTGATATTCATGAAAACCTTCAAGTTATTAGTCTCATAAAAGAAATTCCCTTAGGTCTCTCTCCTCTCAAAACCTTGACAGACCCTAAAGCTTTTCTCATCTTTCTTGCCTCCCAAAAATATCCCTCCCTTATCCTCGAACGATGCACCCCTTCTGGAGTTTTGTGGTTGCGATGGGGAGCAATCCTCACTCTTTTAAGTACTATCCTTTTGACGGCGGTTAAGGTTTATCAAGGCTTTGAGTATAAAAGGAAAAATTCTGTTTATTTAACTGAAATAAAAGGTTTGAAAGTGCAAACTCATCATCTCAAGTCCCTTTTACAAGACAAGGATGTAACGACTTTACGGTCTGCTCTTGGGCACTACTCTCATCTCAAGCCCCATATCCTAAATCCTCTCAAAACCTTTGAAAAGCTTTCCATTATATTAAAGAAGCATGGAATACGCCTTGAAAATTTAAGATGGCACCATGGACAGAAACGCGAAATAACCATGAGCTTTTTAATGGAAGATAAAACCGAAAAACCTCTTGTATCTTCCTTCGAGATGTTTCTCGCGACTTGCAGTAAAGGCTTCCC
>JAKBAL010000186.1 GCA_021809225.1 Pseudomonadota bacterium
TCCTCCTTCGTAGACCTGAACGGTGGTTTGAATAGCTTTTTGAAGAGAATCATGAATAAAATCTGCGTCAACCTTTAGTTTTTCCATGGTATTTGTAAGGCGCTGGTTAGAGAGACCTTCTGCCTCCAAAAATGTACGGAATCGTCCTCTAAAAAACTGTGAATTCTGATTACTGGGATCTTCAATCCACACTTGGTTCTCAGTCATTAATATGGCTTTAAGATACTCTTTCGAAAACCCAAGGAAAGGGCGAAGAAAAGTGATGCCATCTCTAACGATCCTTTTTTTCATGCCCGAAAGACCATCAAGTCCACTTCCGGATGAAAGGCGAAGCCAAAAGGTTTCTTCCTGATCCTGTTGATGATGGCCTAAAAGGATCGTGGAAAATTGATTGTCTTTACACCAGCGGGTTAAAAGTTGATAACGAACAACACGGGCTTTTTCCTGAAGACGAGACATTGGTTTTTCTCCTATCCATTCTAAAACAACATGCTCGATGCCTCGTTCTTGTGCCCATTTATGAACCTGAAGGGCTTCATTTCTTGACTCCTCTCTCAAACCATGGTCAACGGTCAGAGCAACGATTTTCTCTCCTTTTTTTTGTGCCCACTCATGGGTAAGAAGGAGAAGCGCAAGACTATCCGCTCCTCCCGATACGGCAACAGCAATAGGTCCCCTACATGTCTCTAGACAAGCTGTAAATTCAGAAGAAGTAATTGTCATTAAAGAAAGTGCCTCTATCTAAAGCGTCTCCCCCAGCTCTGCAAGACGACTCGCTTCATCTTCTGAAACCAAGGCGTGGATCATTTCCTCAAGGGCTCCTCCTTCTAAAATACGATCCAACTTATAAAGGGTTAGGTTGATGCGATGATCGGTCACACGTCCTTGCGGGAAGTTATATGTGCGGATGCGTTCCGATCGATCACCACTCCCCACTTGACTTTTGCGGTTAGCTGCACGTTCTGCTGCTTTTTCAGCTCGTTGATGTTCATAAAGGCGAGCCCTTAGGATCTTCAGCGCTTTTGCTTTGTTCTTATGCTGAGATTTTTCATCTTGTTGTTGAACGACCACGCCACTTGGGATGTGAGTGATGCGAACCGCACTATCAGTGGTATTGACCGATTGTCCCCCAGGACCACTTGAACGAAAAACATCAATTCGCAGGTCTTTTTCTTCAATCTGGATATCCACTTCTTCAGCTTCTGGAAGGACCGCAACCGTTGCGGCTGAGGTATGAATACGTCCACCGGCTTCCGTTGCAGGAACCCGTTGAACACGATGAACGCCAGATTCAAACTTAAGTTTCGCAAAAACACCTTTCCCTGAGATAGAGGCAGAGGCTTCTTTAATTCCGCCAATACCTGTATCATTTTCATGCATGAGTTCAAACTTCCATCCTTGGAGCTCAGCATATCTTTGATACATACGTAGTAGATCAGCTGCAAAAAGAGCGGCTTCTTCCCCACCGGTTCCAGCGCGAATTTCCATGATAGCGTTTCGGTCATCATCCACATCCTTTGGAAGAAGAAGAACCTGAATTTCATGTAAAAGTTCGGGCAAGCGCGTGTGAACACGTTGAAGATCTTCTTGAACCATGTCCTTAAGATCTTTATCCAGGGAAGAGTCAGCTAAAAGCTCTTCGAGATTCTTCTTTTCATCAGAAAAGTTCTGCCACTCTACTATTTTTTCAGCAATGGGGGTAAGGTCAGAATACTCTTTTGAAAGCCTTGCAAATTCTGCATGATCTTCCATTGAGGAAGAAAGTTTTTCTCTCAGCTCTTCAAAGTGAGTGAGAACTTGATTTAATTTTTGGTCAAAATTCACGAGATTCCCTTTTCTTTAAGCGCTTTTGCCGTTTGATGCTGAGAAAGCTGAGTTTGTTCTCCCGTATCTAAATCCTTAAGGGTCACCGTGTGAGAAGCTATTTCTGCATCCCCTAAAATTAATGCATAACGTGCATTAATTTTATTTGCTTTTTTAAGGCGTTTTCCAAGATTCCCTCCGTATGTCATTTCCACGACATGTCCTTCATTGCGCAAGATTTGCGCGAATGCAAGACCTTTGATGTCAAATGCTTCATCAGTTGGGATGATTGCAAGGGGTCGGATCAAGGGAGGGAGAGTATCTTGATTAAACATCAGAGCGATACGGTCAATGCCTCCCGCCCAACCAACTCCAGGAATTGAAGGCCCCCCCATGGTGGCCATCAAGCCATCATAACGTCCACCGGCTAAGAGTGTTCCTTGCGACCCAAGCTCAGAGGTTGTAAATTCAAAAGCCACATGGCAGTAGTAATCAAGCCCTCGTACGAGATGGGGGTTAAGTTTAAAAGGAATTTGTAGAGTTTCCAGACCTTCCTGGACTTTCATAAACATCTCTTGAGAAAAGGAATTTAGACTTTCTGTGAGAAGGGGCGCATCTTTTAAAATTTTTTTATCCCCTTCATCTTTCGTATCTAAAATTCGTAGAGGGTTTCGTTCCAGACGCAGCTGACTGTCAGCAGAAAGGGCAGCATGATGATCCCTTAAATAAGTCACTAAATGATCGCGGTAGCGCTTTCGACTTTCATCATCACCAAGGGTATTGATTTCTAAGGTTACACGATGGCTTAGCTCTAAGGCTTTAAAAGTATCATAAGCTAAAGAAATGACTTCCACATCTCCCAGAGGATCAGGTACACCAAAAAGTTCAACGCCAATTTGATGAAGTTGGCGCAAGCGTCCCTTTTGCGGTCTTTCGTAACGGAACATAGGGCCCGCATAAAAAAACTTTAAGGGCATAGACTGGGTAAGGCCGTTTGACATAACGGCCCGAGCAACGCCGGCCGTTCCTTCGGGACGGAGGACAATCTCTTCATCCCCTCTTTTGACAATTTCATACATCTCTTTGGTGACAATATCGGATACATCACCAAGGGTGCGCTTAAAAACGTCTTTAAATTCCATAAGGGGCGTCGCCATTTCGGCAAAGCCATAGAGAGCCGCTATTTTTCGAGCTGCATCCATAATACAGGAATGTTTTCGGTATTCCAGGGGTAACAAATCATGGGTCCCTCGGACAGGCTGCAATGTTGTCATCTCTACCCTTCGCCTTTCAAGTTTCGGGTGCGTTGACCTTCGGGATTCGCCCTTTATCACGTAGTTTACTACGCTCATCGGGCTTACCACTCGGTCGCCTGCCCGAATTCTTGAAATCCTTTGGGTCTATGTTCGCAAAATTGTGGTGTGTCTGTTCTTTTAGTTAATGAATCTGGGGAATTTGTTCAACCCATTTTTCAGGATCAAGAAAAATTCCATTTTTGACTTCTCCCGTTTTTCCAAGAGACGCTATCAACTTCCCGCCAGAAACAAGAGATACGCCCCCAGCATTTCCTGTTTTTAAGACGAGATGTTGTGGATCTTTAAATTCATAGCTTTCGCCAGGTCTAAAAAGGCGAGTAAAAATAACTTTCCCTTCTTTATCTTTGATTTCAATCCAAACGTCTTCTGTGGCTTTTAAAAGAACGGCCTGAGAAGGGATGGGTGTCTGTAAGGGTGAAGTAGAATTTACAAAAGCCTCACTGCTCGCAGTTAGACGGCTTTCAGGTATAGTTGGCGTATTTTGTGACGATAATAATTCCTTAGCCTTTGCATGAGGAACTGGAAGAGTCTTAACCTCTTCTGTTGTGCCTTTAAGGAGAGACATTTCTGAATCTGAATATTCAAACCATTTCCATCCTCCTATAACGATAAGAAGAGCAAGAAAAGAAAAACTAAGAATGCGTCGACTAGGTATTCCCTTTCCTGGAAGGGGCGCTGGAAAAGGAAGATAAGAAGATGGGAGCTGGATAGCTTGATTTCTAAACTTTTGACTAAGATCTTTTTCATCCAATCCTAAATATTGAACGTAGGATTTTAAAAATCCTAATGTATAGACATCACAAACAAGATTTTCTTTGTCTTCTTCAAAATGGATCAACTGACGTTTGTTAATGCATAAGATCTTGGCAACCTCTTCAAGAGTTAAGTCTTGAGATAGGCGCTCTTCCTTTAAAATTTGCCCCACAGAAGGAAGCTCATTCACTTTTATTGCTAAATTTGTCATAAAATTCAGATAGTTACCTCCAACCTCCCCTTAAAGAGGGTTTGAACACAATAACAGCTCTTTATCCAGAAAAACAAGAGATTTGATTTTATAAAACAACCTCATACCATACACAAAAATAATTACATTTTTTAATTTATTTTAAGTAATTTTATAATATTAAAAAGAATATATAAAAATAAAAATACATTCTTAATTTTTTATCCGAGAGACATTTTTATAAAAACCCCCTCTACTAACAAACTCATATTCTTATTGTCAAACATAAAAGAATGGCTAACAATGAATGTAAGATGAAGACAAAAGAAACACTTAACACCGGACATCGCAAGCGCCTTAGAGATCGCTTTCTCAAAGGAGGAGAAAAAGCTGTTCCCGATTATGAACTTGTAGAGCTTTTGCTTTTTGGTGTCATGCCACGAGGAGATGTCAAGCCTTTGGCCAAAAAGCTTCTTCAAGAATGCGGAAGTCTTTCTGGTCTTTTGCAAGCGGATCCAGAAAAACTTAAATCCATTCCCGGCGTTGGAGAAATAACAATTGCAACCCTAAAGGCTATCCATGAAGCTTCCTGTCGCCTGATTCAAGAAGAGGCCAGTTCCCAACCCATCCTCAAATCTTGGCAAACCGTCATTGACTATTGTCGAGCCCGCATGTCTCATTTGAAAGTAGAACAATTTCGCCTTTTATTTTTAGACCAAAAAAACAAAATTATTGCAGATGAAATTCAACAGCAAGGTACGATTAACACCACTCCCGTCTTTCCACGAGAAGTTCTCAAGCGAACTCTAGAGCTGGGAGCATCTAGTGTAATTATGGT
The DNA here is from genome assembly GCA_021809225.1 of Pseudomonadota bacterium. Next base: position 4,901 of record JAKBAL010000186.1, read on the forward strand.
TCACAATCACCCCAGTGGCGATCCAACTCCCTCTCAAGCAGACATTGATATCACCCGAAAAATCATCAGCGCTGCAAAAGAGCTTGAGATCCATGTCCTCGACCATCTTATCATAGGACGGTTTGGGCACACCTCTTTACGAGAAAAACGCCTAATTTAACCTGATTTTGGTATAGAAGATTCACCTACAAACTTGTGGAGCGTATCTGCTTTGATGCGTGCAAGAAGCTTTTCAAATTTATCTTCCGTGTCAACTGCGTAAGCTTCCCAAGTCTTATCCTTTTCTAAAGATTTAATAAACTCGTTCTTTTTACGAATACTATTACCCCCCACCAACAATAAAATTAACAAATTATTTTTATTAATTATATATCAAATGTATTTTGGAGAAAAATAAAACCATGTCATGGCTGACTTTAATTTATCATTTGAACAAAATCCTTGGTTTTTCCTCCTTTTTTCTGGCATACTGCGAAAAGAGATCCAAGAGAGGATAAAGTGTG
>JAKBAL010000187.1 GCA_021809225.1 Pseudomonadota bacterium
ATCTTTTGCAGCTTACGAAAAATCAAATGAAACGTCAGTCTATTAAAAGACTTAGAAAAATGGCGGGGTGGGATGATAACATCCTTTCCACCATCCTCTCTCAAAAATTTTCATGAGGTGGCCCTGAATTTATAACTTAAGGGTCTTGTGAAATGTTAAGGAATTGATTATCCTTAGGTATCAATGAAAGGGAGAATAAACAATGAAAAAAACCTATGTATATCTTTTATCTTTTGCGAGTCTGTGCTTTGTAAATGGTGCCTTTGCAACAGATGCTCCACCTGTACAAGTTGGATCTCAACTCTCGACTTCTTCTTTTACTCCTACCCAATTAGGAGAGATTGAGAAAATTGTTGGAGATTATCTTAAAAAAAATCCTGATGTCATTATGAACTCTTTTCAAGAAGCTATGGCACAACAGCAAAAGGAAGCCGTTGCTAAAATGGAAAAGGCTGTTGCTGAAAATAAAGATAAAATTTTTAAGGATGCAGCAACTCCCATCTTGGGGAATTCCCAAGGAACTCAGTCTTTAGTCGTCTTTACGGATCCCTATTGTGGATATTGTATAAAATTCCATAAGGAATTAATTACGTTATTGAATACAAACAAGGACGTAAAAGTCATCATTAAGGATATCCCTATCATGGGTCCAGACTCCGTGATGGCCATTAAAGCCATGCTTGCCGCGAAAGAACAAGGAAAGTATAATCAGCTTCAAAATGCTATTTATTCATCTGAAAAACATTTAACGAAAAAGCAGCTCATAAAGATCGCAAGCTCTTTGGGCATTGATACTAAAAAGCTTGAGGCTGATATGAATAATAAAGCCATTCAAACTCAGATTGATCAAACCCTTGCGCTTTCAAAGGCTCTTGAAATTAATGGGACACCAACACTCATTGTGGGGGAGACCACAGTTCTTCCTGGTTTTATCAGTGCAGAAGAATTGAATAAAAAATTGAAAGAAACATCTGCTACTGCAGCCCATTCTGCAGAGAATGTACCAGCAAGTGATAAGGCTTCTTAAAAGCTGACCAAAAAATAGAAAGGGGTCGAAAGGCCCCTTCACTCCCCCAGTCAGTTTAATTAGCCTACTTTGTCTTAAGAGCTCCTTACCACCAAAAGGTGGAGAAACTGGCAGTGAACTTAAGTTTCTGGATCCATTTGCCGTTGCACGAGGTGCTAAGGCGGAGAAGCAATCCAGTTTTTCTTGTTGAGTTTATTAAGAGTCGTGCCCCTACCTCACTCCTTCCTTTCTCTCAGCTTTTGCCAATAGGAAAGGCGTTTTTGAATGTCTCGCTCAAATCCTCTTTCAACAGGTGTATAAAAAGTTTTTCTCCCCATTTCTTCAGGAAAGTAATCTTGTCCCGAAAAACCTATAGGCGTATCATGATCATAAACGTATCCTGCGCCATAGCCTTCTTTTTTCATCAACCCCGTAGGGGCATTCAGGATATGTTTGGGGGGCATCAATGAGCCTGAGGCTCGAGCTGCCCGTAAAGCTTGAGGATAGGCTTTGTAAATAGCATTAGATTTAGGAGCTGTGGCCAGATAAACGAGAGCTTGTATAAGAGCGAGTTCTCCTTCTGGAGATCCCAAACGCTCATAAGCTTGAACACCAGCGATCGCCTGGATCAAAGCTTGGGGATCCGCAAGGCCCACATCTTCTGAGGCAAAACGAATCATTCTACGACCAATATAAAGGGGATCTTCTCCTCCTTCCATCATGCGTGCAAACCAATAAAGGGCAGCATCGGGGTCAGACCCTCTCAGGGATTTGTGGAGGGCGCTGATGAGGTTGTAATGCCCCTCCTGAGCCTTATCATAAAGAGGAGCCCTTTTTGTTAAGATCTCGGTGAGCTCAGTTGGCCCAAGGGGGTCAGATAAGGTTTCTTCTGAAATAACTTCAATAAGATTTAAAAGAGACCGCCCATCCCCATCCGCAAGCTCAATGAGCAAGAGCTTTCCTTCAGCGGTCAGAGGCATAGATTTCTTCAAGTAGTCCTCTGCCCTTTTTAAGATGTCTTCTAAATCTTCTTTAGAAAGCCTGTGGAGATTAAACACCTGACATCGGGATAAAAGAGCGCTATTTAATTCAAAGGAAGGATTTTCTGTTGTCGCTCCCACGAGCGTAATGATTCCCTTTTCGACATAAGGTAAAAAGCTATCCTGTTGAGAACGGTTAAACCGATGAATTTCATCCACAAAAAGGAGAGTAGAACTTCCTTCTTTAAAGGTTGTCTGAGCCCCTTCAAAAACTTTCCGAAGATCCGCAACACCTGAAAAAATGGCAGAAAGAGACACAAAAGGCATGCTGCAAGAGTTAGCTAATATATGGGCAATTGTTGTCTTTCCCGTTCCAGGGGGACCCCAAAAAATCATGGAATATAATTGATTCTTTTCAAGCATACGAGAGAAAGGTTTCCCTGGGCCAATAAGATGGCGTTGTCCAGACACTTCCTCAAGAGATTGGGGCCGTAATCGTTCAGCAAGGGGGATAGGTTTTTTTGTCACTAGCCTCGTACCTGGAATGTTAAAAACCGATTTCCCCGGCGAAAAATAAGAGTCCATTCATGAGCAGAAGCGTCTAAAAGGTGAACTGCTTCCTGTTTTGTTGTGACTTTTCTTTTGTTAATGGACTCAAGAACATCACCTGGCTGAATCCCGAGTTGAGCTGCCGGTCCTGTTGCTGCAACTTCTTCAATCACAACTCCTTGCTTCATAGGATTAAGCCCCAGATCGAAGGCTAATGCAGGTGAGAGAGTCTGTACGCGAGCTCCATGAAGGGGATTTTTCCCCTCAATAACAAGAGGAGCACCATCTTTTGTAGTCATAGGCTCACTTAAAATAATGGGGACTTTTTCCTCCACCCCTTTGCGAAGAATAGTAAGGTCTGCCTTCTTTCCAAGGGGAGAAACGGCAATTTGATAGTCAAAAAAAGCATCATCAGAAATTTCATGATTATCAAGGGTTGCAATAAAATCGCCTACCTTCACCCCAGCTTTATCAGCAGGCCCCCCTGGATAGACTCCTTTTACCAAAACACCATAGAGGCGAGAAAGGCCCAAAGCATTGGCAGCCTCAACGGTCACGGGTTCAACTTCCAGACCCGCCCAAGGCCTTATGATATGCCCTCCATTTTCCACGCTTTTAATCACAGGGATGGCAAGAATTATCGGAATGGCAAATCCAATCCCCATGGATCCCCCACTCTTTGAATAGATCGCCGTATTAATACCCACCAAGCGCCCATCACTCGTCACTAATGCACCTCCTGAATTCCCCGGGTTTATAGCCGCATCTGTTTGGATAAAAGACCTATAGTCACTGATTCCTTCCTGAGAACGCGCAAGGGCTGATACGATGCCACTCGTGACCGTCTGTCCGACTCCAAAAGGATTTCCAATGGCGAGCACAGTATCCCCAACTTCAAGATCTTCTTGGGGACTTACGGTTAAAAAGGGAAAATTTTCTCCCCCTTCAATTTGGAGAACGGCAAGGTCTGTCCTTTTATCTTTCACAACTAATTTTGCAACATACTCTTTATTATCAGAAAGGACGACGCGGATCACATCGGCATTTTCAATAACGTGATAATTGGTAAGGACAAGGCCGGTTTGGCTTACGATCACGCCTGACCCGAGTGAATCCTGGTCATTCTCCTCTTCAGGGTGGAGATGGGAAAAAAATTGCTTAAAGAAAGGATCTTGCATAAAGGGTGAAATTGATTTTTCGATCTTTGCACGGTGAAAGGCATAAATGTTCACAACGGCTGGGGCCACCTTTTTGACGACTGGTGCATAACTAAGAATCTTTTCCTCGCGGATGCGAGGGAGTTGTGTTGATTCTTGCTTAACTTCTGATGCCTCTTTGCAAGCCGTCATCAAAAAACAGGCACATAAAGAAAAAAAGGTTATTTTTAAAAATTGCATAGAATACCTTATGTTTTTGCAGGGAGGGTTCTATAAAGTTTACCATCATCAAGGTTGTTTTAAAAGAAAAACCGTATAAATAACGCTGGTTGCTATTTTTCTAGCTCATTCTTAGTATGACAAAAAAGAAAGAGAACATGTTTTACATTGCTTTTCGCATGCTTGTTGGAGACAGAGGAAAATTTTTAGGAATTATCCTTGGCCTTTCCTTTGCGTCCCTCATTATGACCCAGCAACCCGGTCTTTTCGTGGGCATTATGACACGAGCCTATAGTTTTATAACCGACTTGGGTTTGCCAGATATTTGGGTCATGGATCCTACTGTTCAATACATTGATGACATTAAGCCTATGCCGGACACTTATCTTTATCGTGTCGCAAGCGTTGAAGGAGTTCAGTGGGCAAAACCTTTATTCAAAGGAAACATCCAAGTCCGGCTTCATAGCGGAACTTTTCAAACCTGCAATCTTATTGGTCTTGACGATACAACCTTAATTGGTGCACCTGCTGTGATGCTTCAGGGAAGGATTGCAGATTTACGACGAAATGATGGAATTATCGTTAACGAAGAGGGAGTTCTTGATAAGCTCGCCAATCCTCCAACTTATCCGGGTGGACCTAAGATCCCCCTTAGAGTTGGGCAAGAAATCGAGCTTAACAACAATCGCGCAATCGTCGTTGGAATTGCTCGAACAACACGTACCTTTCAATCTCAACCCGTTATTTTTACAACATACTCAAACGCAACACTTTTTACACCACATCAACTGAATTTGCTCAGCTTTGTTCTTGTCAAAGCTAAGCCAGGTGAAAATTTGCAAGTTCTCTGTGATCGCATCAAACGGCTTACAGGATTAGTTGCCTATACAAAAGAACAGTTTGAAAACTTGACCGTCAAATACTACCTAAAATATACAGCAATTCCCATTAACTTTGGCGTATCTGTTCTTCTTGGATTCTTAATAGGAGCGGCTATTGCTGGACAAACGTTTTATAATTTTACATTAGAAAATTTACGTTATTTCGGCGTTTTGAAAGCCATGGGAACGTCCGATAGAACTCTCCTCCTTATGATTATCTTTCAAGCGGTTATTGTCAGCTTTATTGGATATGGAATCGGCGTTGGTTGTACAGGGCTGTTTGCATTATTCACACGAAATAGTATGGTTGCCTTTCGTTTTCCTTGGCAACTCTTTGTGTTTAGCACTGTTGGTGTGATTCTCATTGCCTCTTTCGCTGCACTCCTGAGTATTCGAAAAGTCATAACACTTGAACCTGCCGTTGTGTTCAGGAGTTAGCCTTTGATGGAAATAGATCAACTTGCGGTCAAATGTAAAAATTTAATTAAAATTTATGGTGAAGGAGCCGGTAAAATTGTGGCTTTGAGAGGCATCGACCTTGACGTTAAATCCGGTGAACTCATGATGCTCGCAGGGCCTTCT
>JAKBAL010000188.1 GCA_021809225.1 Pseudomonadota bacterium
GCTTGCGGCTCCTCAGATTGGAATTAACCATCCGATCTTTATTTACACCCCTGATCGAACAACAGAAAGTTTAAGAATCGTTATTAATCCCACTTTTGAACCCATAGGTGATGCAACAATTGAAGGGTCTGAAGCATGCTTTTCCGAACCTCTTCGGTGTACAAAAATCAAACGTTGGGAAAAAATAAAGGTTACATATCAAAACCGAGAAGGAGAGAGAGTAGAAGATGTGCTCGATGGTTTTGCCGCGAAAGTATTTCAACATGAAATGGATCACTTAAATGGAATACTCACTATTGATCATGCAAAGGCTGAGGTCCTGACTTTTACGAACGCCCAATCTTTTCAAGAGCATATGCAGCAAATTCATTTGGAAGATTCCAAACGGTACAACAGGGCTTAATTATTCTTTTTTTTGAGCTGAACAGTTAGAATCAGCAGTGGAACAGCTCTTTCGGTTCTCATTAAATTGGCCGCTGGACAAAAGAAGAAGGTCTTTTTGTATAGAATTATTATAATGCAAGGAGTTCGGTTGGAGGATTGGATTTTCTTCTTTTAGTGCTTCTGCTGGGTCATTAGTGCTTACTTGCAAACTCGCTATAAAAACAAGTCCCATAATCAATCTTGTGATAAATCCTTTTAGATACAGCATCTTTCCTCATTGATACAAAATTTCTGTATTTTTTAAGCATACTTTTTTTTAGTAAAAAATGTATTAACAGACGACTACAATATGCAGCACTTTTAAGTTAAGAACTGCCGTCACACGAAGAGCTAAGGTGGAAAATAACTCTTACAATTTTAATGAGATTGAATGTCTTAACCTTTTCTTGACATACATACATATTTATATCAGCATAAATGTGTATTTCAAATTTTTAACAATACCATCACAGTTTTGTTTGTTTTTTTAAGAAAGATTTATGTCAAAAAATTTAGAAAAAAAATTAAGTTTAAAGAAACCTTCTTTATCACATAAATTGCAAGATTGCTTTATAGCTTTTACTCTAGGGGTAGCTACATTTGCACTTCTTGCATTAATATTAAAGTTTTTCATTCACGATCTTTATTTTTATTATAATCTATCAAAAAAAGAGTTAAACGTAACTCCATTAATAATTTTGGCGCTTGTTTTTATGATGAGAATTTTAGCAATATATTTACGTGTAAAATTTCCCAAAATTTATATAAATATTTTTTATATTTCTTTATTTATTTGGAGCGGACTCTTCTTCTTTCGGCTTTTTACAATGCTATGGCCTCTACAATAAGACAATTCTGTTCGCTCTTAAGGACATAAAAAAAGAAAGACTCTACTCATCATGAATGAAACTTAGGGTTTTCTGGATTGAATTGCTTTGGCTCTTCCAGAACTTCTTAGTAAACCTAAACAAGAAAGACTGGATTGCCGCGGCCCCTACGGGGCCTCGCAATGACGATCCCCTCCCCGCCGTCATTGCGAGGAGCGTATGCTCCGAAGCAATCCATTTTTTAAATTTAAACGCCCAATTTTCATGTTAATTAGCTATAAATGCCCTTCATTTTAAAACCAGTGGTGAGGTGACTACCACTCACCCCTTCAATCGTTTGACAATTTTCTCTCGTTGCCGTAGAAGCTAATATACAAACATAGACAAGGACCGGAGACTGAATGTCCAAAGAAGATCTTATTGAATTTACAGGAACAATCATAGAGTTGCTTCCTAACGCCACTTTCCGCGTGAAACTTGATGAAAATGAACACATGGTTCTGGCACATACCTCTGGAAAAATGCGGAAAAATCGTATTCGTGTGCTTGCCGGCGATAAAGTCACCGTTGAAATGACACCTTATGACCTTTCCAAAGGGCGGATTACATTCCGTCATAAATAAATGAAGTTTATTCTTGCCTCTTCTTCTCCCCGTCGCTGTGAGCTTCTCACTTCCATTGGATTTGTTCCTCATCTCATTATAAGCCCGGACGTTGATGAAACGCCTTTAAAAGGGGAGGGGATTCGCAGCTATGTTAAGCGTATAGCTATTCTTAAAGCGCGGGTGGTCCATAGCCAGGATCCTGAGGCCTATGTTCTTGCAGCGGATACTTCTGTTGAATTAGGGCGGCGAATTCTTTTGAAGCCTGCAGATCAAGAGGACGCGCGCCAAATGTTGATGCGTTTTTCGGGCAGACGGCATAAGGTATATACGGCTGTATGCGGGCTCTCTCCCACTGGGAAAGAGGCCTGCCGCATTGTTCTAACGCGCATCTCCTTTAAACGATTAAGTGAAGAAGAAATTGAAAAATATCTTGCCTCAGGAGAGTGGGAAGGAAAAGCGGGTGGATACTCGATCCAAGGGAAAGCGGCTAAATTTGTAAAATTTATGTCGGGGTCTTATACGAACGTAGTTGGACTTCCCCTTTATGAAACGGACTGCCTCCTTAAAGGGATCGGCTTTCGTGGCTAAGATTTTTTATACGGTTCAGCCCGATCTTCATCGAGTGGCACGCCTTGAAGGCGGAGAAGTTGTCGAACTTGATTTTGAAATTCCCGGAAGTCCTCCCTCCTTGTCAGAGGAAATTTTTTTAGGAAGAGTTATTGAGGTTCAAAAACCCATAAAAGCTGCCTTTGTAGATATAGGTAAGGGAAAACCAGGCTTGCTCCCCCTACGGGAAGGAAAGTTGCCCCCCCTTAACCAAGGCGACGCTGTCGTGGTGCAGGTGAGTCGCACTGAAAATCCTTTGGAAAATAAAGGCGTGCGTCTGACACGTCTCATCACCTTGTCCTTAGGTCCTCTCCTTTATACCCCTTTCACTCCCGGATTAAGTCTTTCGAAAAAACTTAATCAGCGGGAGGCATTTAAAAACCTCTTTCAGTTGCAACCCAAAGAAGGGCTTATTGTGCGATATTGGGCATCCCTAGAAGATTCGTTGCAAGAATTGTTTCTGCAACTGCGGGGTGAGTGGGAGGCCATTCAAAAGCAATTGCCTGGAAAGCCACCTCTGTGTTTGAAAACTGCTCCCAATCTTTTAACTCGCATTTTGCGTTCTTTAAGCCCCTCAGATACACTCTTTATCGATGATCGACAGATTACTGCACAAACTCAAGGAGTAGGAATCTTCTCACGAGAGAAGGCCTTTGATGAACGATGTGAAGAGGTCTGGGAAAGTCTCTTGTCACCAGAAATTTTCCTTTCCCAAGGGGGAAGCCTTTACATAGAAGAAACGCGAGGACTTGTAGTGATTGATGTGAATAGTCATGGCGCACTGCGCCATTCCTTGCCATTTAATAGAGCTGTCGTCCGAGATGTATTACGGCAAATTCGTCTTCGTGAATTAGGAGGAAAAATTGTGGTTGACTTAATTGCTGCCCCAAAATCTTTGGGATCTCTTCTTCAAGGCCTTGATATCCCCTCAAACTTACAAATTTGGGGCGTATCTCCTATGGGCCTTCTTGAAATGACACGACGTCGAAAACGCCTCTCACTTCCTCAACGTTTAAAATTGCAGCTGAATTAAGGAGAAAAGATATGGAATCAAAATGCCCCATTTGTAAAAAACCTTCCGTGTTTGAATTTCGTCCTTTTTGCTCAAAACGCTGCGCTGATGTTGATCTCGCCCATTGGTTCCGTGGGGACTATCGTATTGAAGGGGAAGAGGAAAAGAAAGAAGAAGATCAGAAGGAGCAGGAAGAGGAGTAGGGGTATTGATCCTGGCTATTCCCCACGGTAATGGGGAATAGTCTTGACTTTTCTCCATTACCGTGGAGAATAGTCGACATGGAGAGGGCTCAAAAACAAATAATTTTGAAGGATTTAGAAAAGAAACTGGTGCTTCTTGTCGGACCTAGACAATGTGGAAAAACTTGGCTGGCCAAAGATATCGCCAAAGAATTTTCCAATAGTGTTTACCTCAATTATGACCAACCCATTGATAAAAAAATTATTCTTGAACAATCTTGGCTATATTCCACAGGCCTTCTCATTTTGGATGAACTGCATAAAATGGAAGGTTGGAAAAATTATTTAAAAGGAGTCTACGACACCAAACCCGAATTCATGCGTATTCTGGTAACAGGTAGTGCGAGGCTTGATGTTTATGATCAATTAGGCGATTCTCTTGCGGGAAGATACTTTCGTCACCGTCTATTGCCACTTTCATTAGCTGAATTAGAACAGGTATCTGAACCACTAGATATTAATAAGTTATTAGAACGTGGGGGATTTCCTGAACCCTATTTAGCTGAGGATGCTATTGAAGCAAACAGATGGAGATTGCAATACATCAACAGCTTATTAAGTACAGATGTTTTTGAAATTGATAAAATTTACAATGTGAAAGCGATGCGGCTCGTCTTTAATTTATTAAGAAGTCGGGTTGGATCCCCCGTTTCCTACCAATCTTTAGCTGAAGATACTGCGGTATCTCCCACAACAATTAAAAAATATATACAGATTCTAGAAGCCTTATTTATCGTTTTTGTTATTCATCCCTATTCCAAAAATATTGCAAGAAGCTTGTTAAAAGAGCCAAAAATATATTTTTTTGATACAGGATTAATACAAGGTGATGAAGGCGCTAAATTCGAAAATTTTGTTGCCGTTAGTTTACTCAAGCACGTCTATGGAAAAGTTGATAATGAGGGTGAAGACTACGGCCTATATTATTTACGAACAAAAGACGGTCAAGAAGTTGATTTTGCTTTAGTACTTCAAGAGCAACTTGAAACAATGATTGAAGTGAAGGTATCAGAGCGCACGCCGAGTAAGTCCTTGATAAAATTTCATGAAAAGTACAATTGCCCTGCAATCCAACTGGTCAAATCTCTTCGCAATGATTACCAACAAGACGGAGTTCGCATTTTAAAAGCAGAAAAATTCTTATCCCAACTTTATTTATGAATAAAAAATCTACTCCAATGTTTCCTTATGGAAAACAAAGCCTTTCTTGTCAAGCAAACTGACGGGGAAAGAAATACAAACCAATAAGTTAATTTTTCATTAAGATGTGCTCACTAAGGGATTGTTTTCTGAGTTTCTTAACGCTACAAATAGGGAGAAATTGAACTAGGGAGAGAACCATAATGGAATTTTTAATAGGTTTAGGCTGGTATCTAATACCCTTCTTGATTGTTTTGTCTATTCTTGTTTTCGTCCACGAGCTGGGACACTATCTTGTTGCGCGCTATAATGGCGTTGGAGTGGATGTCTTTTCTATCGGCTTTGGACCTGAAATTTTTGGGTGGCATGACAAAGCCGGCACTCGGTGGAAGGTCAGTTGGTTTCCCTTAGGCGGATATGTCAAAATGGTCGGGGACGCGGATGCGGCCAGTACACCAGACCATCAAACTCTGAAAAAAATGGATGAGTATGCAAGATCTCGCTCTCTCTTTTATAAA
>JAKBAL010000189.1 GCA_021809225.1 Pseudomonadota bacterium
ATTATGACGAATTCTGAGAATGGGGGATATATTATCAATTATATTATTTCCCTGATGGCTCAGCAATATAAATGGCCTTGCTATTTCCCCTATTTTGACGAACTTATCGTCATTCCTGAGCATGCTTGCTATGAAGAGATTCAAAGAGCATGCACCAAACCTTTAAAATCCAAATTCAGAATAAGGGATGGATGAGAAAATACACTGAATCGCTTGTTGAATAAAAGGAGAGAGGGTCTTAGGAAGTTCATCTACGGGAAAAAAACGAACGTCATCTGCTTTATGAGGTTCAAGATTTCGGAGGATTCCTGAAAATTGTTGAGCAACAAAAAATATGTCTTGCTGGTAAAAAAAGTAATCATCTGGCTGAGTATGCCTGCGATACATGACGTGAGCGAGCTTTAGATCTTCTGGGTAAATCGTTAGATTCACTTCCTCCGCTGCTTCTCGAACAACCGCTTTTAAAGGTGTTTCACCAATCTGCAGCCCTCCCATAGGTACGACATAAAATCCGTCTTCAATACCTGTGTTATGGCGCCTAAGACAGAGAAGGTTTCCTTCATGGACAAGAACTAAGAAAACACCAATTTTTACTTTAAATCGCTTTGCTTCCGTTGCATAAAAATGAGTTTGAGGTACGCTACTCATCTGGTGACTCCATTTGTTGCCATAGAAAAGAACGAGCTGGAGATCATAAAAACAGAGAGGAATAAAAGCAATAAGGAGTGTAAAAACTGCTGAGTTCATACTCTTCATGGAGTTTATTCCCGGCCTAGTTTAGAAAAAGCGCCTAAAAGTGTCTCTTCTTCCAATCTAAAAATAGCTCCTGAATCATTTCGGCAATAGCAGTCCGCGAAACAATGGATGTATCTATGATAAGATCATAGTTCTCCTTCGGGATAAGGTAACCTTCAGTCAATGATGAAAACATTGTGCTGAGGGCCTTTTCAATTTCGGATTGACGCTCTTCCTCATTCTCGATTTCTTCAGAGTTATCTCCAGGAATGGATTCTAACAATTTTACCGTATCTTGAGAAAAAGAATTCAGAACACCCTTCATGGCTTCATCACTAACTTTCATTTCTAGAGGAAAATTCGTGTCCTGAGAGGAAACTTTAAAAATCTCTTGATACTGAAGTGCCATATCTAAGGGATTTCTAAGCTCTTCAAAATTACGTTCCTTCAATGCAGTTTCGTTTCTGGTGAGAAGGCGATCCCGATATTTTAAAAGGGGAACATAAAGAAGCACCTTAAAAGGTCGAGGAGAAAGATCTAATCTTTCAAGTGCATCCATGATAGGTTGTGGTGTTAGGACATCCAAGATTATAGGCTCATCCTGATGCTCCAAGATCCATTTGGCGAGGTGATTCAAATAATACGTATCAACCTTTAAATCGAAATCGTCTGGATTCATTGAAAAACTTGCAGGATCATATGGGTGTTCTGCAACTTGCCCCATAATGTAATCACGACCATTAACGAGAAAGTCTGAACATTTGGATTTTAAGTTTTTAGAAGCTGTCGTTTTTCCTGCACTCGATGTGCCCGCTAAGAAGATCCAATCTCCTTTTCCCGCCCATGGTTCTCCTTTAGCAGGATGTAATTGGCCTTCTTGAGTTCCTTCTTGCTCTGGTTGTTTATGCATAGAGCTAGTCCCTGAATTCGCTTCTTCGGATTCTTCCATCGCAAAGGCGGGATTAAAGAAAAATACTGCAGAGCTTAACATTAAAGTAAAAATTTGTTTTTTCATAAACGAATCCGTTAAAAATATTATAAAAATAATTTTATATTTATATTAGATTCTAAATACTGACAAGCCTATTTTAGTTCAAGTAAAATTCTATCCAAAGAAATTTATAGGCTCGCTCAGCTTTTAGGGATTTCGAGTTCACTACAATGTCTCCTCAACCAAGCTAATCTCAATCCTTTCTTTTGACCCACCTATGTTCTTTCTTTTTAAGGTGACAAATCCAACTTCAGCGGTTGATCTAACATGGGTTCCCCCGCAAGGGACTTCAGCAAAGCCATCAATCTTCCAAAAGCGCCGTTGATTTTCTACATTGGAAAAGCCCGTTTGAATGAGTTCATCTCTTTTTATGATTTGGTTATATTCTGTTAAAATATCTTCAAAGAGGGGCGAAATATTTTTATCAAACACAAAGTCGATGCGCGCTTTGGTTTCGGCGATATGGGCTCCAATTTTTTCAAGGCCTAGCTTTCGTGTTACAAGCTCAAGGATAAGTTCAGCAGCAAAATGAAGTCGCATAAGTCTGTACCTACGCGGCCAATCAATTTCCATGGTTACTGTATCACCAGGGATCAGTCCATGTCCTGTTTCAAGCGTATAATAAATAAGATTTCCATCTATTTCGGAGTGAATGATGGGAAGCCCATCAATAGTGCTTTTATCACTTTCTTGTCCTCCTGAAAAAGAAAAAGCGATAGTTTCCTCAAACAGGATTCGGTTGTTATCAATTGATGCAATTTTCGTGGTTAAGGTGTGCTGATAGGGGTTATCCCAAAAAACTTTTCGCATTTATTTTCCTATGTTTAACGCCGGACATTTTTTAAAGAAAATCAAGCTCATTTAGACTTCTTTAAAATTTTAAAAAATAAACTATAATATGGTTTTTCTATTATAATTTCCCTATATCAACCTTTATCTTTGTATTGGTTTTAAGGGCATCAACAATTTCTCTGTGACCTTTATCACTAAAACGATTGTATTCTATATTTAGAAATGTGAGGGTGACGTTGCTTCTAAGACCCTCAGCAAGGGCTATAGTTCCTTCATCGCCAATTTGATTCATGCACAGCGCCAGAGATCTGAGGGAGGAATTTTTAGGAAGGGCCTTAGCAATTGCTTGACTTCCTTCATCACCAATGTGACTCACACTCAAATCTAGGACTCTAAGAGTGGAGTTCGTCATGAGAGCATTACCGATTTCTATGCCTCCTCCATGGCTAAAATCATTGCAGGGCAGCGTTAATGATGTGAGGGTGGAGTTGGACATAAGAGCATTGCCAATAGCTATACCACCTTTACCCGTAATTTTATTGCCACCCAGCGCTAATGATGCGAGAGAGGTGTTGGTCGCAAGAAGATTGCCAATAGCTATGCCACCTTCATCACAAATCATATTCTCTTCTAGATTCAGCAAACGGAGAGCGGTGGGGGCTGCAAGGTAATTGCCAAAGGGTATTCCTCCTTCCCAGACAATTTTATTGCGTTTCAGATCCAGCGCCGTGAGAGTGGAGTTAGTTGTAAGGGTATTACCAATAATAGCTATGCTCCCTTCATCACCAAGTTCATTGCCGTATAGATAGAGTGCTGTGAGAGAAGAGTTAGTCGCAAGAGCATTGCCAATAGCTATGCCACCTTTACCCTTAATTTTATTGGCGTTTAGAGCTAATACTGTGAGAGAAGAGTTGGTCGCAAGAGCATGACCAATAGCTACGCTCCCTTCATCACCAAGTTCATTGCCGCGTAGATTCAGTTCTGTGAGAGAAGAGTTGGTCTTAAGGGCATTAGCAATGATTCCAACATCACCAATCATGTTATATCTCAGACTCAGCGTTCTGAGAGTGGAGTTAGTTGTAAGAGCATTGCCAATAGCTATGCTCCCTTCATTACCAAGTTTATTGCCGTATAGATACAGCGCTGTGAGAGAAGAGTTAGTCGCAAGAGCAGTGCTAATAGCTATAGCACCTTTACCCCCAATTTTATTTCGGTTCAGCTTCAGCCAACGGAGAGAGGAATTGGTTGCAAGAGCATTGCCAATAGCTATGCTCCCTTCATCACCAAATTTATTGCCGCGTAGATTCAGAGCTGTGAGAGAAGAGTTGGTCGCAAGAGCATTGCCAATAGTTATGCAATCTTTAGCAACAATCATATGATTCTTTAGACTCAGTGAACGAAGAGAGGAGTTGGTTGCAAGGTAATTTCCAATGATTATACTTCCTGCATCACTCAGCTCATTATTACTCGATTTCGTTGAAAAGTTACTTAGATTCAGGGACACGAGGTAAAGATGGCTTGAAAAAAGGTTTTGGAGATAGCTTTCTTGAGGCTCAAAGAAGCGACTACATTTCATGAGATCAAGTTTTATATGTGGTACTGAAGGAAGTCCCTTTCGAGGTAAACATACCTTATCGAAGCGGTATAAAGAATCTATCAATAGTGTAAGATTAAGCGTCGGATCGCATGAAAGTTGGTGAAAGAGCTTTGATACCCGGAAGGTGGCTTTTGCCACTCCCTTGTAATCCATGATCTTAAGGAGAACTTCCACGGGGAGAACCTTATCAATGGTAATACCTTTCACCGGCACATGGGCAATAGAAGAGTGAGTTCCTTTTTTTTCATCTTTATCATCTTTATCATCTTTATCATCTTTATCATCTTCATCCATTGACCAGCAGGGGCTTGTAAGAATAGATCCCAACAAAGCCCCAGATACAGCTAAACCTGAGACAAAATTTAAAGTCTTTAATAAAAAATTTTTCGATAACAATACCTAACTCTCCTCCTAGTCCCATTAAGTCAGACAAGACGATCCCTAACACAGAAAGAGGTAAGCGTCAGCAGGCAATCCAAGATTGCTGTAATGCTTATTTCTTATAAATGGTGTAAACCTTGCGCGATGATGACAATTTGATAAAAACAGGAAAGTGGGTTATTTAGAAGAGCTTAAAAACCAGCAGAAATCCTGATGATTGTAGCCAAAGAGAGGGGGCCGAGACAAGATAGAAAATTGGCTAAATGGGTCATGGTTTATTATTTTTCTAATCGTGTTTGTTCTTTTGGGGGGGGGCGTTCTTCACCGCGCTTCGGACGTCCTCGCTTGGCTTTTCCTTTTGCTTTTTTCTCGTGTTCTGCAGCTCTCTTTTCTTTGGCCTTTTTCTTGGCGCGGGCAACTTCTAAAACCGTGATGAGCTGCTGTTGCTTCTTGGTTAAAGGACCTAACTCTTCTGTTAACCAAGGAAAAAGTGTTCCTTGTATATGCATCCAATATCGTGATAGGTTCTTATTGTTTTTAAAAGATTTTTTTCTTTTTATGCAAAAAAATTCCCTCGATTTACCTACTTTACAATTTGCTCTATAGTATTTTCTGCTGCTTAAAAACTCTCGACTTGGCTCAAGAATAAGGTAAAAGTTTTAAGCGTAAACTTGATTTTTCTTAGAAATGAGGAAGAGGTAGCGAATGAAGAATTTGATGAAAGAGGTTATGATAGCAATGGTTTTAACGTTGATAGGGCTTTCGGCGCAGGCTGAGATTATTTCAACCAAAACCATGAAAGGCGTGCAAGCTAAAATTGAGGATATCCTCAAGACTCAAAATGCTGCTA
>JAKBAL010000190.1 GCA_021809225.1 Pseudomonadota bacterium
ACACCTTCTGTTAACGTTTTTTTATTCGTCAAAAGGTCATTGAGAGGAGTCCCTCGTCCCAAAGAAAACCCAAAAGATTTATTTCGAGATTGGGAACTTAAGGACGTTAAAGTAATATCTCCAACTCCTGAAAGGCCTAAGAAAGTTTCAAGTTTGCCACCCATTGCCCGGCCTAGCCGTGTAATTTCAGCAAGACCACGTGTTACAAGAGCCGCTCGCGCATTATCTCCAAGCTCTCGACCCTCAATAATCCCACAAGCCATAGCGATAATATTTTTACAAGCTCCCCCGACTTGTGTTCCAATAATGTCCTTTGAAGCATAAAGACGAAAATATTGGCTACTCAACAACGTTGCAATTTTACGACTTGTGGCAATGTTTTCAGAGGCAAGAGCCACAGCTGTTGGAAGTTTTTTTGCGACATCACTTGCAAAACTAGGACCTGAAAGTACCAAGAGAGGATTGTGAGGGAAATACTCACGAACTACCTCAGACATAAGAAGGGATGTTTCCTTCTCAATTCCCTTTGATGCAATAATCAGAGCTGCATCAGGAGACAACACCTTTTGGAATGTTTCACAGGTGCTCCGCATATATTGGGCGGGAGGAGCCAGAATGGCGATATCAGCCTTTGCAGCTTCTAAAGGATCAGTTGTTGCCTGCAAACTAGGGTCAAGAGCAATCCCTGGTAAACGATACACATTCTCATGACGATGGTTGATTGTCTCAACCTCATCAAGACTTAGTGACCATAAAGTTACTTTAGCCCCTGCTCGAAATGCCGTTAAAGCGAGCGCTGTTCCCCAAGCCCCTGCACCAATGACTGAAACACGATTCACGCAGTTTTCTCCTCTAAAATTATGATTATTATTTTTTTGTCACATAACATAAAAAAATACAATTTTTTAATGTTTCTTTGATGCTTTCGCTATCTTTTCAGTAAACTAAGAGGGCTATGTCAGTTTCCCTAGACATTGTTGAAAGATGGACAACCCCAAATTTGGCTTTAACCGTTTCTTAATTCGATGTGTGTTAAAGGGAGAATTTTATTTAACCGTAATGTTCGTCACTTAAAATATTTTTTTGAAAACTATCAATTTCAATTAAATAATAATGGGAATATTATTTTGAAGAAGCCTACTGGATTAGATGTGTCGTTAAAAATAACTTTCGTAAGTATTTTATCATGAATTCCATAGATGATTTATTTATCGTATTTAAAATTAGTATTATCTAATTTTTTTACCTGTTACTTTATACAGTTTATTTTCTTATTTAAATTTTAAAGGAAACTATACCTTTGCTTTATCTATAGGGCTTTCTCCAGCCTTACTTTCATGATTTTATAGGGTACTTTTACGTTTTGCACCCGGTCACTCATCAACGTTTTATCTGCTCTTAACGCACAAGAATCCAACACAATGACATGAATCAAACAACTATTTTATAGAATTCCACCTACGCCAGAATAACATCCAGCAGTATGAAACAAGGGGCCTTTAAGTTCTATACGTACATAGCCCCCCCTCAAAGAGGTTGGAAAAAAATTCCAAATTTCAACTATGTATCTAAGAAACTTCTCAGCTTCCGAGATCGGCTAGGGTGTTTAAGTTTTCGTAAAGCTTTAGCTTCAATTTGACGAATACGTTCACGCGTCACAGCAAATTGTTGGCCAACCTCTTCCAAAGTATGGTCTGTATTCATTCCAATACCAAAACGCATACGCAAAACACGCTCTTCTCGGGGCGTCAAACTGGCAAGAACGCGTGTTGTTGTCTCGCGCAAGTTTGAAAGGACAGCTGCATCCACGGGGACAACGGCATTCTTGTCTTCAATAAAATCACCTAAATGACCATCTTCTTCATCTCCAATAGGCGTTTCAAGACTAATTGGTTCTTTTGCAATTTTCATGACCTTACGAACCTTATCGAGAGGCATTTTCAATTTCTCTGCAAGTTCTTCAGGTGTCGGCTCTCGTCCGATTTCATGCAACATTTGACGAGATGTACGCACCAATTTGTTAATGGTTTCAATCATATGCACCGGAATGCGGATTGTGCGCGCTTGATCGGCAATTGACCGCGTGATAGCCTGGCGAATCCACCAAGTCGCATACGTTGAAAACTTGTAGCCGCGTCGATATTCAAATTTGTCTACCGCCTTCATCAAGCCAATGTTTCCTTCTTGAATTAAATCTAAGAACTGAAGACCACGGTTCGTATATTTTTTGGCAATCGAAATGACAAGGCGCAGGTTCGCTTCAATCATTTCCTTTTTAGCTCGTGTAGAGTCCCTCTCTCCTTTTTGAACAGTTCCAACAATACGTCTAAATTCTGAAATGGGCAAACGGGCTTCAGCCGCCACTTCAGCGATGATTTCACGAATATTTTGAGCTTCTCCTTGGTGTCTTTCTAGAAATTTTTGCCATCCTTTTCCAGGAAGTGACTTAAGTGTGCTGAACCATTCAGGATCAAGTTCATTGCTATAGTACTGTTCCAGAAACATTTCACGCTTAACGCCATCAGACTCGGCAAGCCTTAAAAGGCGCCCTTCCAAGCCGACAAGCTTACGATTAAGAGCGTAAAGTTGTTCTACTAACTGTTCAACACGGAAAGCATTGAGATGAATTCCTTCCATGAGTTCAATAAGTTTATGACGATATTCCTCATATTTCTTCTCAATAGCAGGCGAAACACTCTTCCCATCTTGAAGTTGTTTCAGACGCTGTTCTTGAGACTTATGGAGTTGAGTATACGTTTTTGCAATTTTATCAAAAGTTTCAAGAACTTGTGGACGCAAAGAACATTCCATAGCAGAGACAGAAAGTCCCCCTCCGTCCTCATCACTAAAACCTCCTTCATCGCTCAAAGGATCTTCAATCAAAGGAGCATCAACGACCAGAAGGGTATCACCTTCGAAGTCTTCTGAAGCAGCTTCTTCGTCAGAAGGCCCCTGCGTATAGGTAGACTCAATATCAATGATGTCACGCAAAAGCATTTGATCTTGGTTGAGGGCATCTCGCCAAGTTATGATGGCTCGAATGGTGAGAGGGCTTTCACAAATCGCCCCTATCATCATTTCCCGACCTGATTCAATACGCTTAGCAATTTGAATTTCGCCTTCGCGTGAAAGAAGCTCCACACTTCCCATTTCTCTTAAATACAGGCGTACAGGATCGTCAGTACGGCCAACATCGCTTACTTCACTAACTTTTTCCTGCTCTTCCGGAGCTTCTTCATCAAATTGAATATGCTTAGGTTTTTCTTCTTGTTCAGTCTCTTCGTCCTCAATAATGTTAATGCCCATATCCGATATCATGGACATAATATCCTCTATTTGCTCTGAATTGAGTTTATCTTCGGGCAAAATTTCATTGAGTTCTTCATAGGTAATATATCCACGCTGCTTTCCTTGAGCGATCAGGTGCTTTATTGCTTTTTCGCTTAGCGTTTCTTTTACATCTTTCTCATCAAAATGAGTTGGTTCTGCAGTTAAGTTTGCCATAGTAGACATCAGATTTATCCTTTAAATTGATCAAATACTAAACCATATTTTCGGTTGAACATACAGCCTAATCCTGATTCATTAAGCTTTTTTTCAACATTTTTAATCGATTCCAAGCGTCAAGAGACATTTTATCAGCTAAATGGTCTTGGGCTACTTTAAGGTCATTTTTGCTTAAACTCCCTTGAATACGATTAAAAAGCTCTTTCCATCCGTTACGTGCAACTTCTAATGAGGCCGAAGGGCTTGCAAAAGCTCCATGAATAAGGATTTGAGGGGCTAAAACAGCTGCCACTTCGTTCTCAAATCCATTGTGCAGAAGATACTCCTTTAAGTTTATCTTTGCCGAGAGATGCTCTGCATAAAAAAGCAAAATCGCCTCTCTCATTTCATGAAGACGTTGCTCTTGAAAGCCCACGCAAGAAAAGTCATCACTAATCTCATCTAATAAATTGGGATGGTTGATTAAAATTGCAATAAGAAGATGCTCATAAATTAACAAAAAATTTAAAGTTCTTTTCTTGATAGAGAAAAGAGGTTTTTTCCCTTCTTTTGTTCCAATGATGTTTTGATAAAAAAGATTTTTAAAAGCATATTGATAGCTTTTTTTTACCTCTGCATTTTGAATGGCTTGGCTCCAAAGAGCATATTGTGCTTGAAGAGCCGTTTTTTTCTCAGGCGTTTTAAAAGTTTTACCATATGTTAAAAACATCCACAAAGCATCAAGAAGAGAATAAGCTTGAGCAAGGAGTTTTTCGAAGTTTGCTCCTTTTTGCACTAAACTATCAGGATCTTCTCCTTGGGGAAGAATAGAAAATTGCAAGGAATGTCCTGGTTTTAAAAGTGGCAAGGTTCGTTCAGCAGCTCTTTCTGCCGCTTTAAGACCTGCAGCATCCCCATCAAAGCATAAGATGGGCTCTGGACTTAAGCGCCAAGCTAAAAGAATCTGATCTTCAGTTAGGGCTGTTCCTAAGGGGGCTACAGTTCCTTTGTAACCGGCCTGATGAAGGGCAATGACGTCCATATATCCTTCCACAATAATGAGAGGATCAGTTGAAAGCTTTTCTTTAGCAAAGAAATATCCATATAAAAGCTTTCCCTTAGAAAAGAGAGGCGTTTCGGGTGAATTAAGGTATTTTGGCTCTCCTTTACCTAAAAAACGACCGCCAAAAGCAACGATCTGTCCCTTGTGATCATGAATCGGAAACAGAATGCGTTTGCGAAAGCGATCATAAGACGCCTTTGACCCCTCCCCTTTTGTTAAAAGACCAGCTTTTAGAAGAATCTCTTCTGAAAATCCATTGCCCATTAAATGGGTTTTTAAAGCCTGATAGTCATCAGGGGCATACCCAAGGATAAACCTCTTAATGGTTTCTTTTGTAAGACCGCGCTGCTCTATGTAGTGTAGGGCTTCCCTGTTTTTTGCAAGAAATAAGTTCTTATGAAACCACTCACTCGCTGCTTGAAGGGCCTGCTTAAGAGGCGTTAAGTTTTCTTGAGGTTCAGTTGTTGGTTGGAAGGACTCTTGAGGAAGGGCAAGACCGGCACGTGTTGCCAATTCTTTTACGGCTTCCATAAAACTATAATGTTGAATTTCAACAAGAAAACGAATAGCAACCCCATGAGCTCCACACCCAAAACAATTAGAAAACTCTTTTTCTTCACTGACGGTAAAGGAGGGTGTTTTTTCATGATGAAAGGGACAAATTCCAAGAAACTCACGTCCCTTGCGCGTAAGCTTGACCTTCTCGCCAACGATTGCGGCAAGAGAGGTACGCGAACGGAGGATATCTAA
>JAKBAL010000191.1 GCA_021809225.1 Pseudomonadota bacterium
AAGGATTTCCTCCTGTTTGGCCTCCTCTTTAGCCACCTGGGGGCTTTCCACAACAGGAACCTGTCTTCCACCTTCATCCACAATGGCTTCCTTCTTCTCCAATTCCTTTTCCTCTTCTGGTTTCATGAATTTCTTTTCCTGCTCCTCCTCCGCCTTTATTTTAGCTTGCGCCTCCTCATCCGTTGGTTTTGTCAAAATATCTCCCACTCTGATCAGCTGATCCTCCTTAAAAAGCTCTGGCCCCGCAACCTTCTTTCCAGACCTGTCCGTCTCTGTTTTGATTTTTGATTTAGGATTGCGATATATCTCACCCGTTTCGATATCTTTGATTTTCCACCGATTGCCTATCTTCTCCACCAAAACATAAGTCTGCTCCGAATATTTCAACACATCCCCCTTCTTGAAGGCTTCAAAGAATATCTTGCGCTTAACCTTATCTCCCACCTCCATGTTATTAAATAATCGTGTCACCGTCTGGTTATTCTTCTGTTGTCCAATCCACACCTGCTCAGGAATCGCTTTTATCGTGGAATGATACGTGTTGTTATAATTCTCTATGAGTTCAGGAAGCACCTTGGGCCAATCCTCATCATGGTTCTTATTCCCAACCCTCCACCGTTGAATCAAGTTTGCCAAGGTGCCATTGAATCTTTCCACTATAGCATTCTTATTATATTGCCCAACCTGAGAGTAGTGAATCTTGGTCCCGTGATGGGTCACGTAACCAACGAAATTTTTATCCACAAATTCAACATCACAGCTGAGATGCTTGGGATGTTTGCCTCCAAAATCTTTGGCGATGATGTCTATGTAGGCTTTCAAATATTGTGCCCCCGTCACCTTGGGCGCTATCTTCTTCTCCCCTCCCTTTTTGATTTTGAAGCTGGCTATCGCTCTGGAACCAGCCTTCCTCGAATTGACGTCCACTATATTCAAAATCCAATCATAGCCTCCATACTCATACCGATTGTAGTTCATCAGATCCATTTGATAGTTGCTGCCCGGAAAAGCAGCCACTATGGTATTCCAGACTTTTGGTTTTCTCTGCGGAGTGGTTAATAGATCGGCCTCCTGTTTTGAGACCAAGTTCGAAACGGCTTTGTAGGTGATACCTGGCGCTCTCGATTTCACCTCAGCCACCTGCTTAGCAGCGCTCCTGAAGCCTGTTGTGGGATTGTAGTATGTCTCTTTAAATTCCTCCTGCTCCTGCTTCGTCACTTTAGGCTCCTCCTCCTTAATCTTTTTAGGAAAAGACTCTTCCCCACTGGCAAGTCGTTTCAGCTTCTTCTCAATCTTATCCTTTAGAGTTATTTTAGTTTCTTGCTCAGAAGGGGGTTCAGTTTTAATCTCTGATTTAATAGGCCTTGAGACATCAGTTACATCCTTCTCCAACTTCACTTTCTTCAAGGGTGGTTCCTTCCGCCTCCTACCAGAGCCTCTGACCATATCTTATTTGTGGTTAAGAAAAATAATGAATTAAAAAATTAAAAAAATGCCTCTCACTTATGGCCGCACCTCGGATGGAAAGAAATATGTAAAGTGGGGAAACAGAGGGAAAAAATACTTTTATCAAAACGCTACAGGCAGAAGTATAGCCAAAGCAAAAGCGCTAAGACAAGCGAGGGCCATAAAATATAGCATGGCCCATCGTTAATTTTCCCAACCCATCTCCTCAAAGGAGGAACCGTTTGTACCTTCAGCCGCACCGGTAAGCTTGGCCGCGCACCATACGAGAGAAAATCCCCAAGAATTATCGCCCGGCCTTATGTAAAGCTCCTCCAAAATAAAGGTGCCCTCAATGCAGTTGTTGTCACGAATGGCGCTGGGCATGACTTCCTTGCATACGGTCTCCTTTTCCTTACCTTTCTTGGAAGGGGCTTTGGATTTCTCGCCTTTACGCATGTCAAACAATTTGAACCTCTTGGCCTTGGTGAACCCGTTGAAGGCGAATTTGATGCGTAGGGAAGTTCCCTCATAAGGATCATCCACTATGGGAGATTTAAATTCCCTCTCCGCATGTTCCCTCTTGGTGTAGGCCATCTCTTCTTTATCCATGTCCTGCCAAATCTCTGGTTTTTGCAATTCCTCAACCGCTTTCTCATAGCAAACACGAATACAGTCGGTGATAAAGGTATCCCTCTTGGAATTGATATCCACCATGACCTGAGAAGTCCAAGTGGAGGTCGGCTCAGGCTTTTTCTTTACACCCTTTTGCTGAAACTGGGTAGGCTCCTTTATGAGGTGAGGTTCGTTGAGTCCAAATTTTATGGGCGTAAATGAACCATCTTCGTTCGTTAAAGCCATTGGGATGACAACGTGTTCGCCCGTCGGTTCCCCTCTTATCTTGCCAAACGTAATCCTCTCCTTTATCTCTTCCAAACTATCCTCCTCAGTGGTACTTGGCGTGCCTAGGGGAAGAGGCACCATCTTGAAGGGACCACAGTCGGCATTGTACTTCCTTCCCTGCGGGTCCACCTTCTGCTTTTTCTTTGGCACTACTTTTTTCTTCACCTTTTTCGGAGCCTCTTTTTCACCATCCTCATCCTCCTCCTGTTCATTTTCTTCATCCTCCAATTCCTCCTCCTCATCCTCCTTCCTTCCTCTCTTGGTTCCTTTGCCACGGTGCATTGTTTGTTTATATTATTCTATTAGAGACCAAAAAAAATTTATTTATAAACACGCTATCGCCGATATTCATATTAAATTTAATTTTGTTATCTATCGGCGATAGCGTGATATAAAATGCGAGGGGCATGCACCTTCCTTCACTTACGCAAAATGCAAGAAGACAAGACCGAAAAAATGCAACAGGACAAGACTGATGAAACCGTTAGCGAATTCAGAGCGAGGGTACCATGGAGGCAGTATCCATGGAAAATAGGTAAAGAGGATTATCACTATCAATTCAGAGAGGATGAGATAGCCAAGGTCAAAAGGATGGAAGATTTTTTGGCCGATCCCACCTGCCCCATCCACCCCGATTGCCGTGCAAGGCTTTTGAACAATCTCAGGGCGGTTGTCTACGATGATTTCTCCAACGCCAGAAAATTTGTTGAGGAACTTGAAACCGATCTCTACGTGCTTTCCAAACAGCGTGTACCTGTTCCATATCGTCTGGTGGAAGTATCCGAGACGCGTGAGAGCTATAAAGAAGAATCCCTGCGTAAGATGGAAGCACTATTTTTCCCAGAGCTTAGACCGAAAGAAGAAAGGGATCTGCGTATGTTGCTTCATGTTAGGCAGAAGGAGAAATTGCTGACAGAATTATTGAGCCTCCTTGAAGAAGAGGAGAAGTTATTGCGCGGGCAAATGGGTAGAAAAATGGATAGCATACCCGAATAATTAATTCAATAAAATTTCATTTCCTTATTTATTTTAGCAAGAAGAAATTAAAGAGGCAATTAAGGAAACAAAAGAGATTGGCGGGTTTAGAAGATTGCAGAAGGGAATATTTAGAACTTTCCTCGATGGGCAACAGACAAGACGCAGCTCCCAAGTACGCTAAAGACCCCTCCCCAAGCTATGTGGCGCCAATCAAGAAAGGAGAGAAGGAATACGAACCGGCTCGGAAAGAACAGAGAGAAAAACCGATAGATTTATGGTTCTGTCATGCACCTGGTTCGATGATGTAATGTAAGAAAAATTTAATAAAAATAAAATCATGAACAAGAAAGAAGCCTCAGCTCCCGAGTACGCTAAAGATGCTAACAATGTACAGGAAAAATCTTCCTCCCCTGATCGATACTACTTTTATTCAACGATCCAGGAAGGAGAAAAGGAATATGAGGAAGAACTGACCTGTACCGAACCGAAGAAAAAATTGCTAGATTCATGCAAGTTGTGTCATGCCCCTGGTTCGATGATCAAGAAGGTTGACAAGCCTCTTCTTCCACCCATTTCCAATTGTGATTCTTGTTCGTGTTGCTCATACGAAGAGTATTATTGTAAGATATGCTTGGGTAGCATACGCATTTATAAAGATTAAAATTACTTTTGTAAACGTGACACCTCTTCTATCATACAATCTATCTGCCCATTCAAAAGCTGTAGATCAATGCTAATCTTGTTCAATCTTTTTTCCTTCTGCTCCAAGTCCTTCGAGCCTATGTTCACCTTGGCCATGGTTGCCAGCAATTTATCTTGCTTCTGCCAAAGCTGCATGCACTTAGTTGAAATCGCGTGGATCTCAGTCATAAGCACCTCCCTCCTCAAATCCGCATTGCTGTACATCAACCCTTGCAGACTGTGAATCGCTTCCAGCTCTTTATTGGATTGCGCACTAATAGCATGGTTCAAAACAATTTTTTCTTCCATCAACTTTATTATGCTGGCAGACTTTGCTGCCATCGCCTTGAAGTCTGCTTGCATGTTGCTCGTTACTGATCAGCTTCTGAAATAATCTCTTGTGGTTCACTGATCGCTAACGGCGATATCTCTTCCTCCTCCTCCTTTTCGCTCACCTCCTCAACAACCCGGTCACTGAGTTGCGCCTTTCCGGAAAAAACCCCGCAACAGCTATTGAACTGGCATATCGAATTCCGCTTTTTGCTCAACAACGAAAATAGGTAAAAAAGAACCCTCTCCAAGCTTAAAAGAATAAGCAGGACCAATTGACACCAAACTGGGATGGAGGTGCTATAATCCATTTTACTTAACAATAAAAATAAAATATTTTTTACATTTTGAAAATTATTATTCTGCCCCTCCACCCCCACGCTTTATTACCGCCCATGCTTCCTTTAGTGATACTCCATGCTTCCTGCTGTATCTCATTGCCATGGGTCCAAGCTTTTTATTCCTTTGGAAAGGTTCGCTTCGGCATCCTCGGTTGCACTTCCTTTTTCCTCCTTTAGCCATTTTTTAAATTTACTTTTTGTTATTTCACCTCGGGGGGTGTGAATTTTATTCTATAAAAATCCTATCTCCAACCGGTTACCGTTAAGATATTTTTGCATTCCTTTTTATGCATTGTTTGGTAACCCATTTACGGGATAAATATTCTACCTATTATATGGGTAGCAAGAAATATCGTATAATTATTTCAACTGTCACAATTAATCAAACATTTATCTAATTACAAAATAAAAACTTCCCGCCATTTTGTCGTCGCCCCAAAGCTAGAAAAAGTCCTGGTGCTTGCTAAGGTTCAAATAAGCTTGGCTACCATAAACCGAAATAGCTGGGACTTCTCCCGCTCCCCGTTTCGCGTTCGCTGGGCGCCGCCCCCTTCCCTTTCCAGCGTAACCACGTTATATAGAGGTAAGCTGTGCGCCGCAAATTTGCAGAGCGC
>JAKBAL010000192.1:0-2448 GCA_021809225.1 Pseudomonadota bacterium
CTCTTTCTCCGAATGTGATTGGGTGACACGGCTTTTCCAGCTTTGAAAAGTCTCAGGAAGTTTAAGACGTTCTGATGAAGGAGTATCAAAGTTGATGCTACCAGTTGTAGGGTGCAGATAATAATGTCCCCCTAAAGGAAGAAAAGAACAATTAAAGACAACAGGTTGATTTAGGGCAGCATAATGTACAGCGGAGACCTCACCGAGAGGATCAAAGTGGTCATTGCTGGTGGAGTAATAACAACCGTGATGGGTTGTCAGAGGTGAAAATGTTTGTGAGAGGCCAATCATCAAATCGCCATGCTCCCACTCACGAGCTTCATGAAGGGGATCCTCTTTTTTCCAAGACACTGCCGGAGGCTGAAGATCATAGCAAGATCTCGCGCTCTCAGGAAGAAGGGATGGTTTTCTAAAGGTTCCATCAATAATCACCAGAAGAGGAGTAACTGCGGCAGGGTTTTGAAAGTGTTCAGCAGAGATCCCCATTAGTTCTTTTTGCTTTTGAATAAAGAAGGGATAAAGCTGTTGGAATCTTTTAATCTTATTTTCTATCTTCATTGTTTTTAAAAAACTGCGGGCTGATACAATCATTGCAGCGTGCATCTCCTCAGCTTCAGCCGTTAAGCTGTTCTCAGGCTTTAAGTGTTCTCGTGCTTTTGCTATAATGACTTCTAGCCCTTTTTTAGCCTGCTGTTGAAAGGAGAGAACATCATAACCTTCCACGACTTGAGATAAGAGTTGATTCCATTCTTGGCTAGTTTGAGGTCCATGCTTATAAAGGGCTCGAATAGTTCTGGAACTTTTTTCCTCGTTCTGAGCTTTCGTGAGGGATAAGGTACTTCTTCTTTCCCATTTTTCTCTTTTTTCTTTAAAAAAAGAAGTTAACCCATACTGAATAATATCTGAGTTTAGCTCCGGGCAGTTATTTGTTACGTAAGATTCAACATCTCTGATTTTGTCTTCTGAAACGATGCTATGTTTTTGAAGTTTTATTTTCGCATGTACTTGTGCCTCTTTTTCTCTATCTATATCCAGGAGACTAGACCAATTTCCTTGAGAGTAAGCATTTGAGGATGCTAAAAGGAGAGGGATTGAGGCTGCACTTGCGATTAAAACAACATTCAAATAAGACATTAAATAATACTCTAGAAAAAATAATTATATGTCTACAAATAATACTTATTATTTATTTTTCAAGTTATTAATTTTGTGGTTAGGTAAAATTCTTAGTGCGGAGAACTCTTTTGAACTTTCAAAGTCCGCGAGTCATCTCGATTTTTTCCCTCACAGATATAAAAATTGAGAGAGAATTATTGCTTAAACTCAAGTCCAATGCTTGCATAAAGGCGGGGGTTGTCCATCCACCCTGACTTAACCTTTACGTGAAGAAAAAGGTGAACTGGTCGTTCGAGAATGCTAATTAATTGACGTCGCGCCGCTTCACCAATGGCTTTGACTTGCTGGCCACCTTTCCCTAAAACGATGGGTCGTTGACTATCTCTCTGAACCAGAATGGATTGAACAATTTTAACACTTCCATCCTTAAATTCTTCCCATGATTCTGTCTCAACCCATATGGAATAGGGAAGCTCTTCATGAAGACGGTGAAAGATCTCTTCGCGTGTAATTTCAGCGGCAAGTAACTTTTGCGGAAGATCGCTAAGTTGATCTTCAGGAAATAGCCAGGGGCCTTCAGGAAGTTCTCGCGCCCAATAATCCTTGATATCCTGCACACCGTCTTTTTTAAGAGCTGAAATCATAAAAATTTGATCAATATAAGGCCTTGAAAAAACTTGAGCCAAATTTAAAAGATCTTGTCTAGGAATAAGGTCAATTTTATTAAGAACAATGATGGCTTTCTTTTTATAATATTCAAGTCGTTTCAAGATGAATTCTGCTTCATCAACTTTTTTTCGGCTTGTATCAATAATAACCATAATCCCATCTGCATCGCTCAAACTGCTCCAAGCGCTTCTTACCATGGCTTTTTCAAGACGCCTCTTAGGCGCTTCAAAAATTCCGGGTGTGTCGATGAGGATAATCTGGCTTTCTCCTTCAAGAGCAACTCCCAAAATGCGATTGCGTGTTGTTTGAACTTTAGGAGAAACAATCGTCACTTTACTGCCTACGAGTGCATTTATAAGAGTGGATTTTCCTGCATTGGGGCTTCCAACGACTGCAATGAGTCCACAGTGAGTCATGGGTGAACAATCTCAAACATACGTTGAGCGGCTTCCTTTTCAGCTTGTCTTTTTGAAGATCCTTTTCCTTGCACAGGATCAAAACCCTCGATGCGCACCTCAACGGTAAAACAAGGAGCATGGGCAGGGCCTGAGGTTTGAAGCACGGCATATAAAGGGTGAGTTTTCCCCTGTGCTTGTGCCCATTCTTGAAGGATAGATTTAGGGTCACAGGGAGGGGTGTTTGTTTCCTTGAGGTATTCTTGCC
>JAKBAL010000192.1:2458-5284 GCA_021809225.1 Pseudomonadota bacterium
CCTCCCTCTAAATAAAGAGCACAAATCAAAGCCTCGCACCCATCGGCAAGGAGTGTTTCTAGACATTTATTTTGAGAAGAACTCTTCTCTTGTTTCATGATCATGACGGAATCAAGTTTAATCGCTCTGGCAACTTTAACCAAAGTTTCTTTTTGGACGAGGGCTGCAAAGCGTTTTGCAAGATCGCCTTCTTTTTCTTGAGGAAATTCTTTAAAAAGCCAACTTGCGATGACAAGCCCTAACACACGGTCGCCTAAAAATTCAAAGCGTTCAAAGTCAACACCTTGTCCTGGTGGTAACATGCTAGGGTGAGTCAAAGCTTTTTCAAGAAGCGACCTATTTTTAAAAATGTAGCCTAAGTCTTTTTCAAGACTTTTCATTAATGAATGCCGCTCAATATTCGCGAGTAATGAGCTGACAAAGGCCATTTCCAAATCTCCCAAAGAGCAATATGCCCTCCTGTAGAAAAGAAAATAAAGCTTGCCCGGCCCACCAAATACTCAAAGGGAATATACCCAACAATACCTTGTGCACGACTATCGTTTGATCCATCTCGATTGTCTCCCATCATGAAATAATGTCCTGGAGGAACGGTATAAATAGGAGTGTTGTCATAAAGTCCCTGACCGAAAGGTTTTTGTTTAATAATGAGATGTTTTAACCCATTCGGAAGAGTTTCTATATATTGAGGCGCTTGAATATTGCCGTCATCGCCAACGGCTTTAAATTCTCCATGAGGTTCAACAGCACAGAGAATATCATTTATATATAAAAGCCCCTCTTTCATCTGAATCTGGTCGCCCGGTACTCCAACAATCCGTTTAATATAATCAGTATCAGGATCGACAACAGACCGAAAAACGGCCACATCTCCAAGTTTTGGTTCTTCCCCCCAGATGCGCCCTGAAAAATAATTAATCTGTCCTCCAAAGGGGATAGAATATCGGCTATACCCGTAAGCAGTTTTGGAAACAAAAAGGTTATCACCAATCAAAAGGGTTGGGATCATCGATCCCGAAGGAATATGAAAAGGTTGGAGCCAAAATGTACGGATGATGACTGCTAAGAGAATGGCATAAAACAGGGCTTTTAGGTTTTCCCAGAGCGTGTCTTTTTGTTTTTCATGTTTTGTCATGGCATCATTCCCGTAAATAGATTTAAAATCTTATTTGCCTCATGATAGACAAAAAATCCCCACCAAGAGCGGGGATTGAGAGTCTATCTTTAGCTGTGTCTAGAGGCCAAGATCTTTGAAACGACCTTGGAATTTTGCAAGCTGCCCGCCGGTATCGAGAAGGCGATGAACCCCAGTCCAGGCAGGATGAGATTTGGGATCAACGTCAAGACGAAGAGTATCTCCAGGCTTGCCCCAAGTAGAGCGTGTTTTAAATTCAGTCCCATCTGTCATGACAACATTAATTTCATGATAATTCGGGTGTGTCTCTTTCTTCATACGAAAATCTCCTCTTATTGAAAATGTTTATAAAGAATTTCTTTAATAATGTCTAGGCCTATCCACATTTTACCTAAGCTAAATGAAAATATGTATTGTCTTATTTTGTTCGTCTTAAATAACATAGAGGCGTTAAAATAATTTTTTCCCATTCTCAACGTTTGGGTCCACCGTAGCTAGGCAAACTGCTCCTTGAGGATCTGGGCATCCCACCATTAAAAATTGAGACTCAAATCCTGCAATGTTTTTTGCTCCTAAATTGACAACACCTAAAATTTGACGTCCCACAAGAGATTGCAAGGTATAATGAACAGTGACTTGGGCTGATGTTTGTAAAATTCCAATTTCAGGACCAAAATCTGCCCATATTTTATAAGCAGGCTTAAGTGCACGGGAAAAAGGCTCTACTTTTACAATGGTTCCTGAACGAAAATCTACTTTCGAAAAGTCTTCATAAGATATAATCATTGTCAAATCTCCTTATTGCCAAAAGGGCAATAAATAAATGCAGAAAAAATAAGATGGAAGTGGGGCGACCTAGCTATGGATATAAAGTCGCAATAAGCCCAGAATTAAAAGTTTCTCGGTCGCTTATAAAGGAAACAAGGGTTTTTTGTAAATCTACTAAGTGTCATGTTACTCATTGTAAAGAAAAATGCGTTCATTATCAATGAATATATTGAAAGTGACACGGTACATAGTGTCAATCAATTAACCCGCTTTTCTCATTGGCAAGAGTGCAGGTGTTGCATCCTCAATCATTAAGTTGATTTTTGTTTTTCCTCCCCAGGTATTTAGCTTTGCCGACGCTAAAAGATCGAGAGGCCGTCGACTGCCATCCATAAGCATTGTTCCAAGGGATGACTCTTTCAGACGAAAGCCCATCCCCTCTACCACAAAGCCATCGCCTTGAGAAAAACGACATCGGATATGCTGATCTTGAATCAATTGGTAGGAATCAACCATGACTGCCGAAAAAATAAACTTAGGAGTAGAGTTTCCAATACCAAAAGGAGCAAGAGTTTCCATCTCTTGGAGAAGAGATGGTGTCAAGGATCGAAGGTCAAGATAGCCATCACAAAACAAGGTTGGCCTTAAATCCACGTCCTCTCCCAGTCGTTCAAGCTCACGCAGCAGAAAGTTTGTGAAAAGAGGAAGTTGCTCTTTCGTAAGGGAAAATCCAGCAGCCATGGCATGCCCTCCCCCTCCCAAAACATAACCAAGATGATGCGCTTTGTGAATAAATCGACCAAAGTCAAACCCATAAATTGAGCGAGCTGATCCTTTTCCTATCCCTTCAGACGTCCACGTAATAACAGCCGTCGGCTTGTGAAACTTTTCCTTCAAACGACCCGCCACAATACCAATAATTC
>JAKBAL010000193.1 GCA_021809225.1 Pseudomonadota bacterium
CAAATTGTTGGCATTTTTTCGGCAATCATAAATCCCATGGACATACATTTTAGACCGTGTGCCATGATAGGATCCATCATCTTTCCATCCTCAGATGTTGGTCGTTGATTCACTCCTAAAAGACGTGGCAAAGAAGGACCATAAATATCGCCATCTAAAATTCCAACTTTTAAATCCATCCTCTGAAGAGCTACCGCTAAGTTAACTGCTGTGGTTGATTTCCCAACACCACCTTTTCCTGAGCTCACCACCACAATATGCTTCACCTGAGGAATGCCTGTCCGCGAAGAATTATCTGCCTTAGGCTTCCGCTGAGCTGTAAGGGCAATTTGTATGCTCGTTACACTAGGGATCTTTTCTAAAAGAGCCGTCACATTCTCCTTAAGCTTTAGCCCTTCATTCATATATTCTGTATTAACTTCTATCACACAAGAAACAATCCCTGATGCCGTAACATTTAAACCTTGAAGAATCCCGCTTGTAATAATATCTTCTCGAGATAAGGGATCAATAACAGTTTTAAGAGCGTCTACAATCTGAAGTTCAAGAGACATAAAACCATCCTAATTGCTTAAGGGAGAGAAAACATCTATACTCCACAATTAAGAGAATGAAAAGGAGCTGCACGGCATGAGCTTTAAAGATGACGATGGTCCATGGGGACATGGAGATAACAACCAGTGGTCAAAAAAACCAAAACGAAAAGGGAACGACAACCCTAACATTGAAGAGCTTTTTAAGAAAAGCCAAGATAAGTTCAAAAGTTTCTTTCCTAATAGAAATGGAAAAGGCAGTGGGCGTACGCTTTGGTATATTGCAGGGGGTATCTTTTTCTTATGGCTTCTAACCGGCATTTACACAGTGCAACAAGACGAACAAGCAGCCATTTTGCGTTTCGGAAAATGGGTCCGTATCGCTGATCCCGGACTAAATTATCATCTCCCTTCCCCCATTGAAACGGCTCTTATTCGTAATGTAACGGCTATCAACGTTTTTACCAACACAAATGCTAACCAATCCTCTTCAACAGGACTGAATGGCGAAGGCGCTTTGATGTTAACCGGAGATGAAAACATTGCTGATGTGCAGTTTGCCGTAAACTGGCGAATTAAAAATTTAGGCGATTATTTGTTTAATGTTAAATCTCCAGAAACAACCATACGCGCTGCCGCAGATAGTATTGTGCGAGCGGTCATTGCCCAAACGCCTATTGCTCAAATTTTGTCTGAAGGTCGCAGCAAGATTAATATTCAATTGCGTGAGCTTTTGCAAAAGCTAATTGACGACTATAAGCTAGGTGTTGAAATTTCTCAGGTTGAGCTTTTAAAAGTTACGCCTCCTACAGCCAAAGTCAACGATGCATATTTAGATGTTCAGCGAGCAAAGGCTGATATGGAACGTAAACGTAATGAAGCTGAATACTATCGAAATTCGATTGTTCCTGTCTCACGCGGCCAAGCTAAAAAAATTGTCCAAGATGCGGAAGCTTATAAGGCAAAAGTCACGGCAGACATCGATGGAGAAACAACGCGTTTTCTCCTTGTCCTAAACCAGTATTTGAAAGCGCCTGAAGTGACAAGAAACCGACTTTACTTAGATACAATGCAAACTATTCTTGAATCAACGCAGAAGCTGATTATGGATGGAGAAAAAAGTCAAGGGGTTCTCCCTTATCTTCCGCTCCCCGAACTCAAGCAAAAGAAAGAAAAGACTCAGGAGGTCTCTCAATGAACTCTAAATCACTTATCGTCTTTACCATCCCTATCCTTGTCGTTTTTGGCATTCTCATGGGATCTCTCTTTGTTGTTCAACAAACACAACAAACTCTTATTCTTGAGTTTGGAAAATTAATAAGGGTCATTAAAGACCCTGGTCTTTATGTAAAAATTCCTTTTTTACAGAACATTCAAAGTTACGATAACCGTATCTTAGACTTTGACCTAGCCTCGATCCCTGCAACACTCGCCGATCAAAAGCGACTCCTTGTCGATACCTTTGCACGCTATCGCATCATCGATCCTGCTCTGTTCTATCGTACAGTTCAAAACGTAGAAGGAGCTGAACAACGATTGCGGATTTTAAACCAGTCCATCACGCTTGGTGTTTTAGGTCAAGTGCGGTTAACGGAAGTTCTTTCCCCTAAACGATCTGAAATCTCTAAGACGATTCGAGATCAAATGGATGTCGCGGCACGAGCTTTTGGCATCCAAGTTGTAGACTTGCAGCTGCGTGGCACTGATTTGCCTCCTGAAAACAGCGAAGCCATTTGCAATCGTATGATTAGTGAACGCAAACAAGAATCACAGGAGTTTCGTTCACGCGGCGATGAAATGGCACAAGAAATAAAATCTACCGCTGATAAAGAAAGGACGATTATTCTTGCAGAAGCAACGAAACAGTCTGAAATCATCCGCGGACAAGGCGATGCTTATGTTACAGAAAAAGCAGCGTCAATTTATGGGAAAGACATTCAGTTTTATGATTTTTATCGTTCTTTAAACGCTTATAAAGCAGCTTTGAGTACGGAAACAACAACCTTTATTCTGTCCCCTAAAGATGATTTTTTTAAGTATTTAAATCGGTAAGGAGAGGTAAAAAAATGTTTATTAAATCGTGTTTTCGGACAATAAGTTTAGCTGTACTTTTGTCTACCACTTTATCTCCATCGACAATTGCCAGCCCACCTGTAACAACTTTCTCTAGTTTAGCGGATCTGGTTGAACCTTTGCTGCCAGCCGTCGCTAATATTTCCACAACAACGCTTATTCGTGGCCACTCAGACATGGGGCAAACGCCCCTTGATAGCCCCTTTCCCAAAGGATCTCCTCTTGAGGATTTTTTTAAGGAATTTTTAGAACGCATGCAACCTGAAGGACCTCGAAATGCAACAGCCTTAGGATCTGGTTTTATTATTGACCCTGAAGGATATATCGTCACAAATTATCACGTCGTTGCCGACGCGGATCAGATTACAGTTATTTTAAATGATGGAACTGAACTTAAAGCCGTACTCGTTGGTCATGATCGACGCACAGATATAGCTGTCTTAAAAGTCAATGCGGATAAAAGCCTTCCCTATGTTCAATGGGGAAATTCTGAAAAACTTCGCACCGGAGATCAAATTATAGCCATCGGAAACCCCTTTGGTCTTGGAGGAACGGTAACCACAGGCATCGTTTCTCACCTGGGTCGCGACATTGGTGAACGAAGCCGATCAGGTGATTTTATTGAAGGTTACATCCAAACAGACGCCTCCATTAACCTAGGCAACTCAGGAGGCCCTATGTTTGATATGACGGGGAAAATTGTTGGCGTTAATACGGCTATTTTTTCACCCACTGGTGCCAGTGTGGGAATTGGTTTTGCCATTCCTTCCGAAATCGCTAAAAAAGTTGTCAGCCAAATTCGTCAATATGGCCGGACGAAGCGTGGGTGGCTTGGTGTTCACATCCAACCCGTCACAGAAGACATTGCGGAAGGCTTAGGCCTTAAAAATCTTAAAGGCGCCCTCGTCGGGAGCGTTGTTAAAGATGGACCTGCAGCCAAAGCTAAACTTCAAACAGGCGATGTGATTTTGAAAGTGGGTGAGGTTGACGTTAAGGACCAACGTAGTTTGCCTAGAATTGTTGGCGATATTACAGTTGGAACACAAATTCCTGTCACCGTGTGGAGAAAAGGCCAAATTCTTTCAATTCCTGTACAAGTTGGTGAATATGAAGAGGCTGAGGAAGTGGGTGTGATTCCTTCCCCTGAGGGTGGAAAAGAGCTTGCTAAGGGCATAGAAATGCACGGAATGACCTTACAACCTCTTACAGTTGACGCTCGTCAGCGGTTTGGTATCTCCAATGAAACTCAAGGCGTCCTTATTGTTGATGTAAATGCTAAAAGCTCAGCAGCTGAAAAAGGCATTCGCCCTGGCGATGTTATCATCGAAATTAGTCAAGAAGAAGTCAAAACACCACAAAATGCTGTTGATGCCCTGAAGAAAGCCGAAAAAGAAAACCGTAAATCGGCTTTGCTCTTAATTAATCGTGATAATGAATCACGCTATATTTCCATCAAGCTCGCTCCTGAGGAGGCCTTACCGTAAAGTAAAAGGGGGGAGAAAAAGTAGTTTCCCCCACTCCTTTGTAACCAATCTCTACGTACGAAAATCTCAAATAACAAAGTTTAGGTGAAGACCAAGCAATAGGAAGCTATGTACATTAAAACATTTCAAACTCACCCCATCTACACTGGTGAATCTCTCATCAAAATCCTTGATACCTATGTGCCTCCTTTAGAGGAAGAATCCATTCTGGCCATTACATCTAAAATTATCAGCCTTTGTGAAAATCGCGTGATTTCTAAACAAAATATGGTGAATAAGGATGACTTGATCAGACAGGAAGCTGAAGCTGTCCTAGAAAATCAAGAAGGGTCACCATATGGTATCTGTCTCACACTAACCAATGGTAGGCTCATTCCTTCCGCCGGCATTGACGAATCTAATGGAAATGATTGCTACATTTTATATCCAGCTGACTGTCAAGCCTCGGCCACTTTAATTTGGAATCACCTTCGCGAGAGAGATAAGATTCAAAAGCTTGGTATTATCATTACTGATAGTTCAACCTCTCCCCTTCGCAGAGGCGTCACGGGCATTTCCTTGGGCTGGTGCGGCTTTGAGGCTCTATACACCTATATAGGAAAACCTGATATTTTTGGGAGCCCTCTTCGCGTCACACAAATCAACAATTTAGACGCCCTTGCTACAGCTGCAGTCTTTGCCATGGGAGAAGGAGCCGAACAAACCCCTGTAGCTCTTCTCAGAAATGTTCCAAGGATTCAATTTTTATCTCATCCTCCAACATTGGAAGAAATGAAAGCCGTTCAGATTCCTTTAGAAGACGACATTTACGGCCCCCTTTTGAAAAAAGCCGCCTGGTCATGGAGGCAAAAAAACTAACTTCACCTTGAAGATCCGCGTGAGCAAATTTTTTGAAAGATCAACCCTTAGTGTTCTTCCTGTAAAAGTTAGACATTTTGTTGGCAGCGTAGATCCAAAATGCATGTCATCTTTGGCTAAGAAAGTCTTGTTCTGCGAAGCGGAGCTTAGCCTTTCTTGTGGAGTTATTCACAAAAGTTGGTAATGGAGTGAGATAGGAGTCAGCGTATCAGGACGGTGAAGACCTGCCATAACTTCCATAAGATCACACAGAATTGCTTGCTTTCTATGACTTTCCTGCCGAGCATTGAAACATATCCGCACCACCAATTCTCTTGAAAGCACATTTGC
>JAKBAL010000194.1 GCA_021809225.1 Pseudomonadota bacterium
GACATGCCTTTCCCAAGGTGTTCTCTCTTCACTTTTGCAACATCAAAACTCCCAGAAGGCATTTTACACATTGCAAGGAATGGAGGAATCCTCATCTCTTGTGACAGCATCCAAAATATAACCTCCACGGATGACTTTTACAGCGA
Source organism: Pseudomonadota bacterium (assembly GCA_021809225.1). The sequence goes on from JAKBAL010000194.1 coordinate 147, forward strand.
CGAAACGGCTCAATCATTCCACGCTCAAGGGCTTGTGAAGCCGGCAAACATTTCACCTATCTGGCTTGGGGCAACTCAAACAAACGCCACTGATTTTTACAGGCTTCTCAAGACGCTGGCTTTTAGTCATCTCTTCACAGCCCATGGAGAACCCTTGATAAATACTGCCTTCGAACAAGTTACTGAAACAGTAAAGCGTGTTTTTCCAGAGTGTTGAATTGCAAAAACCATTTCAGATGGCAAGTTTTTAAAATTTTACAAATGAAATCGAAAATTTAAACATTAAATACCTTATTCCAATTTCGTAATATAATTTTACGTTTCTGTATCATGGCATATCAAGAGAATGACATGAGAGGAAGATAAAATAACATATCTATCTAATTGATATAATTTAAATTAATAAAAAAAATAATTGATTTAACAATTTATTATAAATTCTATAATAGAATAATTCTAAAGAGCATTTTTTAATACTAAAGGGAGATTAATATGAAAAAGCTTTTAATGACCACAATGACTTTAGGCATTGTTTTAACGTTTAACAGCCATGAAGTTGCTGCAACTACTCTATCTCCACAGATAGATACCAACTCACATGACAATATTGTGCTTGTAAGGGGAGGATGTGGTTGGGGACATCATCGCAATTGGGCTGGATTCTGTGTACCAAGTTGGGGTGTCGGTCGTTGGCATCATTGGCATCATTGGCGCAGATGGTAGGTTTACCTATTCTCCTGTGAAATTCCTTACAGGGTGAATATGCCTTTAAAACAGTTCGCGCTCAGTTTATGATTCCCGTTTAGTCAATATTCTTAAATTTTTAGGGCACACGATCAATAAACAATTGACCTGGACAATTGACGATGAACAACTAAAAGCAGAGAATGACGTGAGTGTGCTTAATTTGTTAAGCACAGCACGCCTTCGAAGAGAATGTACAATTACAGACAGGTCAAAGGACCTTAAATAATTAAGAAGATTATAAATGAAATTTTAGTAAAAAGCACGAAGAGTACTTCGCGTCTTTATCATTTAAGTCTGCAAGAAAATATGTAAATTAAATAACCTGGGCATGCGTTTGACTCCCGTTAGGGAAGATTCTAGAATTTTAGGATATAAAACAGTATCCTATGAATCTGATAGACTTTATGGACATGTTCTCTAGGTTCTGTACACTTATCTAATAAAAGAAGCATAAGTTCAGCAATGGAAAAGAAGATCAGGAATTTTTTTCGTGATATAAAAGGTTATCCTTCTTATTCCTAAAGGATTCTAGTTGTTCCAACCGCACCGTAGGGATCTTTGATTTAACTGTTATAGCCTTGTTGGGCTCTCTTTCTGTTTTATAACTACCCCAGTCAATTGGGTAAAATCCTAAATATGGTATTTCAAGGAACCTGTAAAATGGGTCTTTTTGAACAAGAAGGTGTTTCAATAAAGAAGGCAACTCAATATTAGTAACAGACGCATAAATTTGTGATAAATGTGATACCGCTAAATGATCAAGAGGTAGGCTAATAGCAGAATTTTTCAAGGCTATAAAGTGAACTCTCTCTTTGATTGTGCTAAGTTCTAGCCCATCTGCATTAAACTCTCTTGGAGGCGGGGCATAATAAGCATCTAGCATACGCCATATTTCTATAGCAGTTAAACCAGAAGCACAGTAGTCTAAAATATATATATTATCTGTAGAGTTTACTCTTTTAAGATTGTCACTTAAATATTTGAGATATCCTCTCAACTGGTCCGATGAATATTCATTTTCTTGTACGTGATTATTCTTAGATTGAGAAAAAGAAAGTGGAATAACCTTAAGTGAGTCTGGAAGAGGAAACAACTTTATGGCTGCGGTAATCCAAAAAGGTGATCGGCCAATTGGCAATAAAACGGCTCTTTGATCTGTCTTAATGCTCCTTAAAACCTGATCTGCCACATTAAAAATATCCTTAAGTTCTGCCTCGCTGAATTTAAAGAATTCTGCTTCTTTTTTTTTAATTTTAACCGTATCTATTTCATTATTAAAAATAAGATGCCTATATATAATTTCTTGTCTATACGTATTGATATTTTCACAAAGTTTATATTTTTCTTCAATTGTTCTAATGTTTACTAAATTTTTTTTTCAAGTTTTTAGAGTAGATTTTTCAAAAAATTCAATAGCTTCCTCAATTTCAAACAAAAGAAGTGAAATCATCCCCATGCTATGAAAAGCTCTATCGCATAAGTTAGGATTTGAAGAAGACTCCCTCTGAATACTTTCAAAACAAATTTTTTGAGCAAGCAAACAGCTGAGTGAATCCGGCGGAAACTCTTCTTGACTATCTTTAAATATAGCTTCACCTTTGCGAATGCTAACGCCAGTTTTATAACGTTCCTCAGCAGTCTTTTGAGTTAAGTGGGGAGCCATTTTGTTTCTTATCTCTTCATTGAGAGCATCATACTTAGCTGCTTGGCAATTATTTTGTAAAAGAAGAAAAAAAGAAAAAAATCTGTAAAATTCCCATAAAAACCCTCTTTAAATTCTTTATAAATTAATAAATAAAATGAGATCAATATAAATACAATAAAAAAATAAATTATTTATGTTTTATGCACTTATCTTAGACAAAAAATAAAGAAGCATAAGTTAAGAATCCAGCAAAGGAAGAAGTTTTTTTATCAAAGCGTAAGAAGATCCGCCTAAAATATTTGATTTTATTAAAAAAGCACTCCACAAGATGTCGTGCTTTGTATAAATGTTCATCATACTCATGCGGTATTTTTCTGTTAGCTCGACAAGGAGTCGCAGGAGTTTTAAGCAATTCGATCATTTCCCATCCTACTGATAAATTTTCAATTCAAAAAAATAAAAAGACTATTTTTTAATGAGTTTTTAACAATTCGAAGCCTACATTGACAGCACTTAAATAAAGACACAGGAAACTTAACATTGCCTTTTATGCATATTCAGCCGAATACTAAAATGTATTATGAATTAACAGGACAAGGTCAATCTTTAGTTCTAATTGCGGGGTATAGTTGTGACCATACATATTGGAAGCCAATCCAATCTAAAGTGAGTGTGCATTTTCAAACTCTTGTTATTGATAACTTAGGATCAGGTCAAACAACTGACGATAGGGGAGAATTAACATTAGAGCAGATGGCTGATGTTATTATGATGTTAATTGACCAATTGCAGTTAAAACACCCTCATATTGTTGGACAATCTATGGGAGGGGCACTCGCGCAAGTTCTAGCCCGAACATATGGAGAAAAACTTGGAAAGATTATTCTCTTAAATGCATCGGCAAAAATACGTACCTCTCCTATGATGGTTCTTCACACACTGGTAAAATTAGGAGAAGAAAATGTTTCGCGTGAAAATTTATTGGATGTTGCTTTACCTTGGTTTTTTTCTAATACCTATCTACAATCCCCTGCAAATATAGAAAAAATTAGACTTAATGAGAAAAATAATCCTTTTCCCCAATCACTAGACAATCAACGCCGGCAAACTATCGCATTGGGGAGATTTGATTCGCATCTTTGGCTCCATGAAATTAAAAAAGAAACCTTGGTGATTGCCTCAGAAGATGACTTATTTACCACTCCTGCTGAACAAAGAGAATTAGCAAACAACATTCCCGGGGCTCAACTCATGATCCTTCCAGGTGGTCACAACAGCGTTACTGAACGCCCTGAGCTCGTAAGTAAAGCCATCACAGGGTTTTTGATGTCCTAAAAAAGGTTTTTTAAAAGGAGAACTGCTAATAAAAGATATTTTTTGAAATTTGAGATTGGTTAGGGGAAGTATTATTTTAGCTCTAAATATCGCGAGCACAAACTGGATAGCAGCAAAAAAAATTAAATGGTTGGCTCATAAAGAGAAAATAATTGTCTATAAGAACCAGAAAGCTGGCGGGGACCTACTCTTCCGTGGCTTAAGCCACAGTACCATCGGCGCTGAGGACTTTTAGGGTCGAGTTCGGGATGGGATCGTCTATGGATTCCTCGCCATACCCACCAGCTTACTGGTTCTTTGTAAGCAATTGAAAGTCAGTCTTTATTGATAAACTACATAGAATTTCTAAAATAAACTGAACCTTCTTCTTAGACACTGAATTTGTCGCTCCTTAGAGCTTCTGATAATCAACTGAATGCGAATCAAGCCGATTGAGCGATTAGTACCGGTTAGCTTCAAGGCTTACGCCTCTTCCACACCCGGCCTATCAACGTGGTGGTCGACCACGGCTCTTAGCAAGAACTAGTTTTGAGGTGGGTTTCCCGCTTAGATGCTTTCAGCGGTTATCCCGTCCGTACATAGCTACCCAGCGCTGCAGCTGGCGCCACAACTGGTACACCAGAGGTACGTCCATCCCGGTCCTCTCGTACTAAGGACAGATCCTCTCAATTCTTAAACACCCATGGCAGATAGGGACCGAACTGTCTCACGACGTTCTGAACCCAGCTCACGTACCACTTTAATTGGCGAACAGCCAAACCCTTGGGACCTGCTTCAGCCCCAGGATGTGATGAGCCGACATCGAGGTGCCAAACCTCCCCGTCGATGTGGACTCTTGGGGGAGATCAGCCTGTTATCCCCGGCGTACCTTTTATTCGTTGAGCGATGGCCCTTCCACAGGGAAACCACCGGATCACTATGACCGACTTTCGTCTCTGTTTGATCTGTCGATCTTACAGTCAGGCGAGCTTATGCCATTGCACTCCACAGCTGATTTCCGACCAGCTTGAGCTCACCATCGCGCGCCTCCGTTACTCTTTAGGAGGCGACCGCCCCAGTCAAACTACCCACCATGCAGGGTCCCGGATCTGGATAACAGAACTCGGTTAGATATCAAGAGCATCAAGGGTGGTATTTCAAGGTTGCCTCCACTCCGGCTGGCGCCAAAGCTTCATAGGCTCCCACCTATCCTACACATGATGCTCCTAATACCACTGCAAAGTTGTAGTAAAGGTGCACGGGGTCTTTCCGTCTGACCACGGGTACTCCGCATCTTCACGGAGAATTCAATTTCACTGAGTTGATGTTGGAGACAGCGGGGAAGTCGTTACGCCATTCGTGCAGGTCGGAACTTACCCGACAAGGAATTTCGCTACCTTAGGACCGTTATAGTTACGGCCG
>JAKBAL010000195.1 GCA_021809225.1 Pseudomonadota bacterium
CGATCTTTTTGGACTTTTAGTAAATATGGGTAATACAGGAGCATTTTCCGTTCCTGAGGGAACTTCAGAAGAAGAACATTCTGCAAATACGACTCTGACAAAGCCAAAAAGTGAGGCCAAAGGTTTAAAAGGGTTTAAACAAATGCTCAAGGAAGCCAAAGATTTAAAAGAGTCGAATAAGAAAGCATTTGAGGAATTGCAATCACTGGAAAAAACTGTAGAAAACATGCAAGCGGTGGCAAAAATTGAGAGTACTTTGAGTGAATTTAATGCAGACGCCCATAAAGCTCAATTTAACAAAGAATGTGAAAAAAATGATAAAAAATTATGCATTTTGGATCCACAAAGATACCCAATTTTACCTTTTTACAATGACACAAAATTAACTGTAAAGACTGCGATACAAGATGATTTTCGTGTATTCCATATTCTAACGCATGACTCTAACATAAGGCGATTAGAGAAAGAGATAATCGAACTAAAGAAGATCAGTGCAATGATAGAAAATGCAAAGAAAAAAGAGGAAGAAAAAAAAGGAGAAAATGATAAAAAAATTCTAGCAGGGAAAAACCAAGATGCAAAAAAAATAGAGAGCGATGAAAAAGAGAGAAATACGGGAACAATTCAAGAACAGCAAAAAGAAATTGCAGAACTAAAAGAAGAAGATAAGAATAATAAGAAAAAAATTCAAGAACAGGAAACAGAAATTTCAGATCTTAAAGGAGAAATTGCACATCTTAAAAGTATAGTTGATCAGCAGTCGGCCAAAATTGACCTGCTAGTAAAAATGATGCACCAACATTTTCCCGTTAAGACTTCTCCTGTTGAAGAAGAAAATGCTGCTTCAAAAATATTGCCGATTCCTCATGGAGAAGATTAATAAACAAGATAATGAATTTAAAAGTAGAGTCTCTTTTTTTAAGTGCTACCCATGAGGGCATCATGTATCGTGATGCCCTTGTGGTTTTTAGCAAAAATAACCAAATGATTCAGAGGCTTAATTGGAATAATCACCACTATGTTAAGAAACACCAAAATTGAAATGAGTATTAAGAAAAATTGGAGTTGGGAGTTTGTTTTGGTAGTTCCTTTCTGCTTCCAACAAAGGAACTACCATTTTTTCCTAGCATTTTAAATTTTGTTCATAGGGCTCGTCCCCCGTTACCTTTTTTGCTTAGCTTTTTCATGGCTAAACCCCAAATAATATGCTCTTAAAGCTTCTCCGGCACGCCTAAAATACCTTCGCCATTTGCGAGCAATGTTTCAAGATTGGATTTGGCCTCAGCAAGCCCCTGGTCAGCTGCCAAACGATACCATTTTACAGCTTCTCCATCATCCTTTAAAACACCATCGCCGTTGGCATACATGACACCAAGATTGAATTGAGCCTCAGCAAGCTCCTGATCGGCTGCCAAACGGTACCACTTTACAGCTTCACAATAATCCCGAGGTACTCCTTCACCTTTGGTATACATTACCCCTAGACTGAATTGAGCCTGTGCATTTCCCTGATGAGCCGCCAAAGAAAACAATTCTAGAGCTTTTTTCTCATTCTTGTTTACATTTTTCCCGTGATAAAAGGTAAGCCCTAAGCGCTTGAAAGAGTCAGCGATTTCGTCCTTGAACCTACTTTTCTCTTCTGGACTTTCTAGAACATAGGAGGATTCTTGGTCAGTTGCTTTTCTATGATATTCCTCTCGAGAGGAAGGATACCTAGCATTTTTAAGGCACTCTAAAGCTGGTTGAAAACCTAAACAAGCAAGATCATAAATACGCGAGAGGGAAGAAGAGATTCCCTTTTTAAAGGAAGCTGCGTAAAGCTCAATGCCTGCACCTATATCGTGCGCGGGGTGTATTTCTTCAATCAGTAATCGCGCCAAATGCTTCCGTGCATAAGGATTGTGTGCATTTGCTTCTTGCTCCAACTCTTCAAATGACTCCGCTCCTCCACAATGGATATAATTAATGAGATGTCTAATCCGATCTTGCGTATACTCGAGGTCTTTACTGAGGGACTTTAAAAAGAGCAACTCACTTCTTTTTATGTCCTGTTCAATGAGCTTTCCCTCAAGATAAAGTTTTGCTAGCGAACGAAACGCAGGAGCATACTCTTGCTCTATGGCTATTTCATACCATGAAATAGCCTCTTCGTTACCCTCCGCTTCCAAAAGTTCGCCTAAACGGTATTGCGCAATAGGATGGCCACTATAGGCGGCGCGCCGATAAGCCTTTTCAGCTATTTTCTTGAATGATTTTTCTTCTTGGCCCAGCTCAGTATAAAGTTTAGCTGTGTTATAGAGCGCTTCTCTATGGTGAGCTAGGGTATCAGTCTCAAACGCTCGTAGCGCTGGGAGGTAGTCCTTTTTTCTAAAGTGAATTTTACCCACCTGAAAAAGGGATTCTTGATGCCCTAAATCAGCAGCTTGCTGAAAGAAAGCTAAGGCCTCATCATTATTTTGAGATACCCCCATCCCTCTTTTATGCATCCAGGCAAGTTGGTAAAGAGACGTTGCCTTTATCGGTTCTTTAGCTCGAGAATTTTGAATGACCTTATTATAGAAGGAAGTTGCTTTTTCATGGTCTTGTTCTGCTCCCCACCCATATTGATGCATTGCACCTAATAACAGGCAAGCTTTGGGTAAGTCGGCTGAAGCGCCTTGCTCTATCAGTGGATAAGCTTCGCCTTTGGTTTCTTCCTTTTCCAACAAGAGACGTCCTGCATAGAAAGCAGCCTTAGCTCTTCTATGGCTAGCTATCTCGCTATTCTTTGTGTCCGCTCTTTTCTTATAAAGTTCAAGAGTTGTATTATAATGTCCTAGTGCTGTTTCCTTATCTGAAGTACCACCATTCTTACCTTTTTCATATATTCTGCCGCGCCTCAGTTGAACCTTAGCTTTGTTAACTGATTCTTTTACAAGATCGTATTCTTTAAGAGCATCGTCAGGGTCTATATCCCTGCCAAGACCCTTTTCAGCCGCAAGACCGAGATAGAAATGAGACTTTGAATCATCTTGTGAGGCTGCCCATTCATACCAACGCAGGGATTCTTCATAGTTCTGCTCTACCTCTTCTCCTATCCAGTGCAGATGGGCCAGTTTCCGTTGAGCTTTAGAATAACCGAGCTTTGCGGATTTGATCAAATAGGCGAGAGCCATATCTTTAGACTCTCCTTCTGTTGTCCAGTGGTACTGAAAGAGTTTAAACATTGACTTAGGATGGCCCTGAGTTGCAGCAAGTTGATGCCACTCTCGGCTGAATCCTAAGCCTTTTTTTTCATGTCCTTCCAGAGAGCTTGCCGCAAGAGTAGCCATTTTATATTCTGCTAATACATAGCCTTTCTTAGCAGCTTTACCAAAAGCAATTTCAGCTTTTTTAAGATCATTATTATCCACTGATTTAAGATCTCCATAGAGTAGTCCAAGTCGATAAGAGGCTATTGGATCTCCTAAACGCTCTGCAGCTGAATAATAACTAATCTGCCGGCTGTTTATTTTCATTGGGCCAGCAGATGGAGAAGAGAGGGTTAAAAAACTTGCGGCCTTACGATAAAGGGTTGCTGCGAATTTCCTAAGTTCATCTGTTTCGGGTTCTACTTTGCTGATATTTGCAGCCTCTTCAGCTGCTTTAGCTAACGCAAAAATCTGTTCTAAATCAGAGACTTCATTACTTTCTTTAAGATTGTTAGATATGAGAAATTCTAAATAGGCTTTTCTTAAGCGAAGAACTTCACTTTTATTCTCAGGAGAAAAAGTTAAATAATTTATTCCTTCCTTAATTTCCTCAATAAGAGACTTTTTGAGAGGGTCTACTGGTCCTAAAAGTTTTTGGTAATAGTATTTAGCTTTCAATAAATAAAACCTATCTTTCGGGAGAAGCTTTTCTTTGTCTTTGGAGGAAAAAACATTTCCATAGAGGTTACTTAGAAAACTAAGGAAGTTTTTTCTCATTTCTTCCTCTGGAATATCTAAATTATCTCTAAGATGAGCCGGAAGGAATAACTTCTTCTTTTCGCATAAAAAATCCCCTATGGTACCTAGGCTACTCAGTTTTTTAAGGTATCTTATACGGGCACGTCCATCACCAGCTGCGGCTTCTTCAACCAATATATCAAGAGCAATTTTTTGGTAAGCTGGTGTACCCAAATGCCAGAGGCATTTTGTTTGTGTCTGCCAAAGAGCGTCTTTTACTTTTTCTGTTTGAACTGACCTTTCTTCAGGTTCTTCCCCACCTTTCTCCTTTTCCTTCTCTTTTGAAGAATTTTTTTGTCGTATGACAACTTTGCTCTCTTCGTCCTTATCGTTTAACCCGGGCATACTTTGACCGTTTCCACTAGCCCAAGCCCTTGATGTAGGCTCAAGGACAATTGTTAGACACATAGCAATGGCTGTTCCGCTCTTTAGAGTGTTTAAAAGTCTGTTCATAAATAGATCCTCCGTTAAAAATTTAATGCAAGCTGTTATGCTGCACCTGAACATCTTGATTAAAAACTTTAGGGTTACCTATCTTGGAAATGCCCTCTAAGAAGGGTTCTACGGGAATTTTCCTTAGGGATTTAAGTTAAAAATTGGTTGAGTTTTAGATTTCGAAGAACTAAAGATAAGAAACACGTTCGTAAAGCATACATACGCCGTAATAGGCTTTTAAAAAATACTTGGCTTTATCGCTTATGAAATATAATCAGATTCTTCTCCCACACTTTATTTATTCACAATACTTATGCGTCATTAAAAATATAAAGTTTACGCGTAAAGAAGTAGATATTATCGCATACCTTCTCAGTGGGAGATCAGCAAAATCTATAGGCTATTTTTTATCCATTTCCCATAAAACGGTTGAAACCCATACACGTAATGTTATGAAAAAACTTGGGTGTAACTCTCGGGAAGCTATTATTAATTTTATTGAAAAATCCGGTAAGCTTTCTCTTTTAAAAAAGCATCACACAAGCCTTCTTTTACTTCCAGAATTTGAAGAAAGCTTAAAAAGTATTTCTATTTTGAACCAAGAAGGTGTTCTTTCTTGTCTCATTGTTTACTGGAATGATCATGAAAGTGAAAAGACTTTTATTGATCAAATTGAAACTCACTTAAAACTTGCGGGAGTTAAGACCTCTCTTGAGAATCGAGATATGCAAACTTCTCTTGCTCATCTTATATCTGAATCGCATAAGGAAGATTATGTAATCTACGTCTTACCAATGGCATCCATAGAAGAGCTTGAGTGTGATAATGATGAATCTCTACCAAAAACAACTCCAGGTTCAAATCACCCTCT
>JAKBAL010000196.1 GCA_021809225.1 Pseudomonadota bacterium
ATCTAGATCTTTGCCTGGATAATGACGATCTTCAGGTAAAAGTCGATAGAAACCTACCCGATCATCTGTTGCAAACACATATTATCCTTATTAAAATAAGAATGCTTCATCTATATTTTGATTGCAAATATGTATAAATGTTTCGTCGGCTTATCGCGGGGTATTTTATCTGAAATTTCACAAGAGGGTAGCTTGGTACCCCCCTTCATAGTTTAAATTCATTTATAACTTAAACTGGCATAAAAACCATTTATTTGAATATCCTTAAATAAACTTCCAGGCATTAGGCTGGGAAAGTTAATATCAATAGAAGTTTTTTGAAAGGAAAATACAATGAAAAATATAAATGAAATAAGTTTATTAGTTCTACTCGCAAGCTTCGTCGTTCCCAATGGAACAATTGCAGGCAAAAGTGACGACGAAAAAAAATCGCCAACAATCTCAACAAAATTGGGAAAAGAAGCTGCAAGGGTAGTTGGTCAGGTTGAAGAGGCCGGAAAAGATATAGGAAAAGGATGGAAAAGCCAGCGCAATAAGGATAAAGAAGTGCTCTATACCTTTCGCACAACCGGTGTAAATAAAGAGGCTGCTCATCACCACTCGGCCATCAACATACAATTGACTAACGCAGAGTTACAGGGGGCTGCGCATGAGCTGATTGTTAATCATCGGACAGTAGGGAAAGGCTCAGCGGTAAAAGGATACGCCCCAAATCACGAATACATTGAATTAGGCACTTTACCCTCCTCTGTGAATTTTCGTGACACAATTTTTGATATTTCCTCCTGGATGCAATCAATACGTCATGCTTCTTCTGATAAGTCAGTTGTAGCAACCTATTTAAGTTTCGCAGGTGAACCGAATGATATTCATTCTTTCTTAATTCGATCCGGTGGAAGAGTTTTAAAAGAAGTCATTCTTGGTAATGATGCAAGTGAAAGCCAGCCAGGAATTCATGTGTATGGACCTGAAACTGATCAAAACGCAAATGAATGGTCTATTATGCAAAAGGAAAGAATTCCACAATAATGTCTAGAAGTTAAATCTACCTTTTTGCCTGTTTACGAAGGTATGAAGTAAAATGTATATAGATTCCCCGTTGGCTCACGCCGCGGGGTTTCTTATTTTTGGACTATATAGATGATTCTTATAAAATGAATCCTCTCTGGCTTTATTCTCATTCTTATCCACAAATTTTAAGAATGATGTAAGAACGAAGACCTCTGAATAAGGGCCAAAATGTGTTTAAGTGATCCTTCTGAAAAAGCTTGAGGGGCTTTTTGAAGCTATTTTCTCGATTTTCTTTCGCAATTCATTGGGTTTAGGCGTAATTTACCTGTCTTAAGGCCTTGTTGAGATTGAAAGCTATGGCTTTTGCAGTGAACTGGACCCAGGTTTTATCAAACCCCATGTAAGAGGAACGGCTAAAATGAAAGTGCCCAAAAATACTGTTCAACATGAAAGCGGGTTTTGCTCGCAACCTTGTGGAACAATTTCTGACCACGCTGGTCAAAGGTTTCTCCCTCTGCCTTGTGCATGGCAGTCGGTATAGTAGATATGAAATTTATCTCTTCGATTTAGAAAAAATGTTTTTGATTGCTTATAGAGATTCAGCATTCAGTATAATTCATTTATGTAATATATTAAAAAAATAACAAAAAAAGATCCAAAGTTAATTACATAAATTCCGAATAGGAGCAAAACTTTGACGATGATGAGGCGTTATCCCATGTATTTTCAAAGCATGGTGATGTTCTGCTGTTCCATATCCTGCATTACGCTCCCACCCATAATGAGGATATTCTTCAGCAAGGGCTTCCATCATTTTATCGCGGGTGACTTTGGCAAGGATTGAAGCGGCCGCAATGGAAAGGCTAAGGCTATCTCCTTTAATCACAGGATAAGTTTCAATTCCTTCAAAAGAAGGAATAAACTTTCCATCAATCAATAGCACCTGCGGCTTTTCAGGTAAATTTTGAACGGCTCTTTCCATCGCTAGAAAAGTCGCCCTCAAGATATTCAAGCGATCAATTTCTTCAACAGAGGCAACCCCCATTCCATAATAAAAATGCTCTAAATTTAAAAGGTTTTTATAAATAGAGTCTCTTTTACTTTTGGAGAGCTTTTTGGAATCTTGAATCGTATCAGAAAGTGAGAGAGGAAGAGGGCCACAAAAAACGGCCACTCCAGCCACCACAGGACCCGCCCAAGGCCCTCTCCCTACTTCATCAACGCCTCCCACAATACCTTCATGCTGCGCCTCAATCTGAAGGGTCGGCACGACGGAAGAGTCCTTTTTTGCATTTCATATAAAGGCGCTTTGCAAGCGAAACTTCTTGCCCAAAGACAACGTTCAGGAGGTGAGAGAGGGAAGTTGTGCGCTTAGGCGCAAGATCATGGAGTCTTTTTGCCGTCGTTAGCCAAATGGGGCTTAATGTTAAGGATAGAACCGTTAAAGAAACAATAAGGTTTGTTCCATAATCATTAACAATGCCAACCTCTTCGCCCACGGTAGCAAGTAGGAAAGAAAACTCTCCTAATTGAGCTAGCACAACACCAGCTAAGAAAGACTTTGTCCATGACTGCCGCAAAAGATGGAGGATGCTAATATTAAGAGCCGTTTTTCCTAAAGTAATAAAGAGCAAAATCATGAGCACCATCCCTAGATTTTCCCAAATAAAACGCAGGTCAACTAATAGGCCGATGGAAAGGAAAAACACCATCATCAAAACGCTATAAATGGGCGTCATGCGATCAATAAGAACAAGACGCTCGTGACTATTCCCCATGACAAGTCCTGCTAAGAAAGCGCCATAAGCTGCGGAAAGGCCCGCAAGTCCAGAAACAGCTGCTGCACCAAAGCAACAGGCAAGTCCCATCAAAGGGGTAAGATCTGTATGCCCCACAACCATCCGTAAAAAGGGAAGGCGGATCCGTTCCTTACGGCTTAAATACCATACCAGAAGGGCCAAAAGACCCACTGAAGCAAAAATCTTGATGAGCATTAAGGATATACTCAAGTCAGCCCCTGGTTGTAAGCCACGAATAATCAGAATCATAGGAACGATTGCCAGATCCTGAGCCACTAATACACCAATCGTAAGACGGCCTGTTTCTGTTTTAAGTTCGCCAATCGTATCCAACATTTTTACGGCAACAGCTGTGCTACTCAAAGCAAAAACAAAGGCTAAAAGAAGAGCTAAGTTAAGAGGCCAGTGGAAAAGATACGCTAGCGGAAATGCGATGGCCAGCCCTCCAACCACCTGAAGAGCAATACATGCTACAGAGACAGGCCAAATTTTTACAAAAGGTCTTAGGCTAAGCTCCATCCCAATCACAAAAAGCAGCATCAAAACGCCAAGCTCTGCAAGGATAGTGACAGCTTCCCGGTTTTCAAAAAAACCAAAAAGAGAGGGGCCTAAAATTACTCCAGCCAAAATATACCCCAAAATAGCCGGCTGCTTTAATTTTTCGAGAATAATGCCGCACGCTAGGGCGAGAGTCACCATTATCGCTATTTCAGTGAGTGTGATTTCAATAGGCATGTTGTAAGTTTAACATAGTTTTATTCATTTTTAAAGATACTCATTAAAAATATCCTTCTCTTGACAACCCCTTAAAAACAACCTATCCTACTGAAAAAATGGAGGAAAAATGTCTGATGACCCACCATTAGACATATTAAAAAAGCAGATTCAAGAGGCTAAAAGGACCTCTCAATCTGGTTCCTTTAAAGGAAATATGTCTCAAAACTTTGGAGGAAAATTTTTCAACGTCGGTGTTGAACTTGTTGCAGGAGTTATCGTAGGCGTTGGATTAGGTCTCATTGTTGATTGGGTCTGTGGAACATCTCCTTGGGGTCTCATTTCTTTGTTTATATTTGGATCTATCGCGGGTATGCTTAATGTTTATCGAACCTTAACGCGTAAAAGTCCTGTAGATAAAAAGGATATGCATGTTTGACCCCCTCCATCAATTTGAAATTCACTCCCTTATTTCTTTCAAAATAAAAGGAATAGACCTCTCTTTTACAAATTCTTCTCTGTTTATGGTCATTGCCGTCCTTGCAACAACCATTTTTTTAGTTGGCGGAATGAGCCGTTCTCAATTAATTCCAGGCCGCTGGCAATCTATGACTGAAATAATGTATGCATTTGTTGCGAATATGTTGGATGAAACTGTAGGAATAAAAGGCCAAAAATATTTTCCTTTTATATTTACTATTTTTATGTTTATTTTAATGGGAAACATTATTGGAATGATTCCATATAACTTTACATTTACAAGTCATCTTATTGTCACTTTTGGACTTGCGATGATTGCTTTTGGCGTCGCTACTTTAATCGGATTTATACGCCACGGATTCCATTATTTTTCTCTTTTTATTCCAAAAGGAGCTCCCATTTACATGCTCCCTCTCATTGTTCCTATTGAAATTTTATCATACCTTTCTCGTCCTATCAGTCTTGCTGTCCGTCTATTTGCTAATATGATGGCAGGCCATACCATGCTTAAAGTCTTTGCTGGCTTTACAGTCATGCTAGGAGTTTTCGGCATAGCCCCCTTATTTGTGAATACCTTGCTAACAGCTTTTGAAATATTAGTTGCTGTCTTACAAGCTTATGTATTCACTATTTTAACTTGTATTTACTTACACGATTCCATCCACTTACATTAGAAAAGGAGACTACCATGGATGTTGAAGCTGCACGAATGATTGGAGCAGGCCTCGCTGTTTTTGCTTTAGCGGGGGTTGGACTTGGCATTGGGCTTATCTTTTCCTCGCTTATCACCTCTGTTTCTCGAAATCCTTCATCCCGAGAGCAAGTTTTTCCCATTGGTATTTTAGGATTTGCTTTAACAGAAGCAGTGGCTCTCTTTGCTCTTTTGATTGCTTTTTTAATCTTATTTAAATAACAGTAAAATAAGGAGCTAAGAACGTGCCTCAATTGAATATTGCTACATTTCCCTCTCAACTTTTTTGGCTGTTCGTTTGTTTCTTAGCTCTTTATATTATTTTAGCCTATATTGCCGTGCCAAAAATTACGCAGATTCTTGAAAAACGACAAGATATCATTGAAGAAAAAATTAACAAGGCGAGTGCTGATCGGGAACAAGCTGAAAATCTTTTAGCTGACTATGAAGAGACACTTGCAAAAGCTAGAGACATCGCTCAGCAAAATCTTAAGTCCACCATCCAAATCACTAACGCTGAAATTGCTAACAAACAAAAAGACTTTCTTTATAAGCTGAATGAACG
>JAKBAL010000197.1 GCA_021809225.1 Pseudomonadota bacterium
GATCTCGATGGAAAAATTGTTCTGGATGCCACGCAGGCCACGTCGGATGAGGAGCAGTGGAAACTTTTCTTAAATCTTCTCGCTCACCATCGTCCCAAAAGGCCTTTAGATGGCGTTGTTTTAACGATTCCAGCGTCCGAAATTACTGGACAAACCATGCTTTCCCACGACGATGTTCTGATTCGTGCAGAATATCTTTATGGAAAAATGTGGCAAATGCAGCATCTTACTGGGATAAGAGTTCCTATTTATGTTGTTGTAACAAAGTGCGATCTTCTTCCTGGTTTTGATTCTTTTTGTAAATCAATTCCTACCAAAAATCGACGTGATATTTTTGGTTGGTCAAATGATCATGCGGTCGATTCGATTTATGATTCGGAATGGATTGACGAAGCCTTTTCCTCCCTTAATAGCTCTCTCTATCGGGTTCAAGAAGAAATTTACGCAGATGGGAAAACGACAGACGACGGAGATGGTGTATTTTTATTTCCCTTAACTCTTAACCAATTGAAAGGTGGAGTGCGAACATACACAGATCATCTGTTTAAACCCTCTGGCTACCATGAATCTTTCTTTTTGAGAGGAATATATTTTATAGGCGATAGCCACCTTGAAAAATCAATATCAGGGAGAGAATCCTCACAAAACCTTACTTCCATCCTCAATCAAGAAGAAAGGAAGCAAACGAGAAATCTTTATTTTGTTGATAATCTCTTCGAGAATAAGATTTTTCGTGAAGTGGGACTGGCTCGTCCCATCTCACGGATTCTTTTAGGCACAACAACCTCCATACGCTTTGCAAAAATTGCTGTTGCCGTGGCTGCTATCATTGGAACTCTGGGTCTATTACGCGCAAATGAAACCCTACAAAATGCGAGAATGAATCTGGTGCCTGCATTGACTCAAGTTGAAATTACTTTAGAAAAAATTCGCGGTCGGGGTGAAACGACAGATATTAATCGTATTTATTTTGATGACCAAGCCCAAACCCTTCTTAATACGATGACTCAAATTAGCGTAAATCACCTTTCCTCCATTTTTATTCCTTCGTCCTGGTTTTCTAATTTAGATGCGAAGATTAAATATGTGATGGGCCTTGCTTATGATCAAGTCATCCTTCGTTCAATGGCTACAGAGTTAATTTATAAAGCCCAGAAACTCTTTAATTTGGACACGATAATTCCCGTTATAGAAGCCGTTGGCAATGGCATTGATCCTCTTGAGATAGCTGAGTTTTATCGCTTACGAAACTATGTTTTTTCCGTACAAGCCCTTGAACTCGCAGCCACTAAGTTTAACGAGCTAGGAGTATCCTCTAGCTTAAAAGATGTCGCGGAGATCATCAAGTATTTATTCAATTATAATATGCCAACTTCTTTCTATAGCCACGCCAGTTATTATGCAAGTGCTTTAAAACATACAAGCATTAAAGTTTTTGATTTTGATAGTTACAGTGATGATGCTTCTATAAAATTACGTAAACTATTTGATGAATTTCAACTCGCAGCCTTTGACCCCTCCCAGATGATTCCAGGGCTTGGACGCCTGGTAACAAGCTTTTCCGAATTTTCGGGAGAACGCAATTATACAGCCTACGATACTGATCTTTTGCGTGAAATTTTTGATAGTCTCAATCAGACAATCACTTCCATACAGAATCCTGGGCTTGAATGGCTTGATGCAGATCATTTTACTCCTGGCCCTTCATACGAATACACAGTTGGTCTTATTGTTGGGTCTAGCTTTTTTACAAGCACAACTGCCAGTGATTTAATCAGTGAGGTTGATCACAACTTTGTAAATTTCCGTAAACGCCTTGCTAATTATACTTCTCCCCTCATCAAAGGAGGAAGCCTCTTTTTTGTGGAAAACGGTGAAGCACTGGCTCAACCATCTGCAGGAGCCCTTAGCCTCCAAGCGAACTTGGCTCTTTTCTTTAAAGAGCCCTTCATGGCTCAAACGGGAGATAGTACCATTATAGTTGATATCCCTATAGGGTCTGTGTTGCTCTGGGATACACTACGTCTTCAAGAAGCTGTTCAGCTCATTCAGGGTTATAATAATTTTATGAGTTCACAGCTTTTGAGCTTGCCAAAAGTTCTGCAACCTTTGCTTCAAAAGATAGGGCGGGATAGCCTGACAAAAAATCTCATCCGTTTTATTGTCGATGCAGAAGTCTTTAGTTCTGATACCGTAACAGGCTCTAGCTCTGCACCTGAGGATAATTTGCTTTCTCAAGTTCAAAACTATCGAGTTGCAGCTCCCTATTTAGAACAGATTTTATTTGCCCTTAAAGCAAATAACGCTAATTCAGCATTCAGCACCCTCAAAAGCCTTCTGACTTCACAAGCCTATACGCCTCTGGAAAAGCTTAACACTATTCTCGAGGAAGAATCTCCATATGCCATTAAAGATAATTCCTTTGATTGGTGGGTTGGTAAAAATTTGGCTGCACTAGAAGCCTATGGGGTTTCTAATCTAACAGAACTCAAAAACTATCTTGAATTACAGAGAGATCGCATTAATTATTTAGCACGTGAATTTTCAGGTCCTCTCGTTTACTTCCTTGAACAAATCAATAAAGAAGGAATGCCTGGAAATCTCCCTCTCGTAACGAAATGGGAAGGAATTATTAATGGGCTTAACGGGTATGAACGAAAGGCCCCTGGCAATGGTCTTGTTAAGCTTGAAGATTTTATTTTGAACACGCTTAATGATGTTACACTTGCAACTTGCAAGAAATATGCCAGCACAGTCAGTATGCTTTCGATATCTCAAGATTTCTTTGTAACAATTTTAGTAGACCTTCAAGAAAAACTTCATAAACGTTGTGTTGAACTTTCAGGAGATGTGTCTGTTTATTTTTACTCTGAACTAGCTCAATTCTTTAATGCCAATTTGGCTGGTAAATTTCCTTTTGTCGAAGCCGTGGATGAGGCAACTCCTGATGCAAATCCTGAAGATATTCGCACTTTCTTTGAGATGGTTGATAACCAGACAACAAACATTAAAGCATCCCTCATGCAAGCCACAAATTTAGGTCCTGCCGGCAAGAATGCGTTTGCTTTTATTGAACAAATGGAACAAGTTCGCCATTTCTTTGGAGACTACTTGGCGCCAAATTCGACCCTCCCCTATCCTGCCTTTAGCTTTCAGGTGGCATTCAGAGTTAATAAGGAAAGAGAAATTCGTGCCAATGAAGTTCTTGATTGGCAACTTACAACCCAAGATAACACTCTTACAATGCGTTCTCCCTCCCACATTGGTTATTGGATGGAAGGAAATTCTGTGAACATGACATTTCGCTGGGCTCTCAATAGCCCCTTGCAACCCCAAATAACCAATGTCGTTCCTGAGTTTGAAGCTCAAGGCGGAAATGCAACTTTTTCCTACTCTGGAACGTGGGCATTCCTGCGGCTTTTGCGGCAACATCAAGCAAGACCTTCTGATTTTGACTTTTTAAATGATGAAAATCCAATAACACTTCGTTTTGATATTCCCTTAACAAATGTATTATCAAATGGAGGCTTAAATACAGGAATATGCTCCTTAGGATCCGGCTCATTAGGCTCTTCAGACTCCTTAGGCAACTTGCCAAGAGCAACTGTTTTTGTAGGCCTTAGGGTCTCTCCTTTAGAGATGACTCCTCTCAGGAAAACTGGACTTTCCCCTCAAGCCGCCCCAAATCCAACACAGCCACCAAAAATACGTGTAGGTGCACCTGTCAACTTGCCTTACTTTCCCTTCCGTGCACCACGCCTTAATAATCAGGAGAGGTAATATGGCAACAAATGAATCCTTAGAACCTGCCCTCTCCCTTCTTTTAGAACCGTTTCCGGGGAAGGATATCTCTGGTGAATCATTACGCTATACAGACGTTTATGACGACATTCGTGAAGCACGGCGAGAAGACGATGAAAATCTTCCTCAAGGTGTATGGAAAACAGAAATAAAAAAGGCTGATTGGGAAAAAGTAACTCTCCTATGTCAAGAAGCCCTTATGAAACGCTCAAAAGATCTTCAAATCGCAGCATGGCTTGCGGAGGCCTGGCTTCGTCTTGAAGGGATTGGGGGACTTGTACGAGGACTTGGGCTTATATTGGGTTTAACCCGCAATTTTTGGGATGAGATTCATCCCCAAATGAATAAAAAAGGTTATGAACTTCGTACAGTGCCCTATGAATGGATTAATGCACGACTCAGCGAAGATATCTTATGTGTTCTTATCAGTATGCCTTCAGACCACACCTCGCTTCCCTATCGATTTTTAGACTACAATGAAGCCAATCGCCTTGAACATTCTGTAAAAAGAAACCACTTACAAGGAGCTGTTCAACATTTAGAGGAAAAACAACTCTCTTTTTCAAAAGTATCCTTAAGCATAGACCAAACACCCGCAGATTATTATCGTTACATGGATGAGAACTGCCGATTGGCCATAGAAGAGATGACAGAGCTCGAAGAAGAACTTCGCATTCATTTAGGGGGAGAAGCTCCAGCTTTTTATCGACTCCGCGAAAAGATAGATGGTCTTCAACGGTTTGCACGACATGTTCTCAATGAAAGAGGTGAAAAACGAGAAACGCATAAATTAAGTACGGAAACCTCCCGAGAGGAACGCCCTCATACGAAAACTCTTTCCAACCCCATCCAGAGTCGAGAACAAGCCTATGCAATTTTAGGACAGGTAGCCGCTTATCTTGAACGTGCCGAACCCCATAGCCCCACACCTTACCTTATACAACGTGCAATTGCTTGGGGAGGAATGACCCTTTCAGAAGTCGTTAAGGATACACTCCATAACGGTCAAGATATGTCCTTGCTATTGGATATACTTGACGTGAAGAAAGAGATATAGGGAGCTGCCATCTTTAAAAAAGTCCATTATTCCCCAGTAGCGGAATTTAGGCATTCTTCGTGAGCGGACGTTAGAATGCCTTAATATCCGGACCCCAGTGCAATTTTGAACAAGCTCACTTTGGTCCCTCGCTTTCGCGAGTACAGACCTAGGTCCCGAATATTAAGAAAATCAACCGCTTAGCCAAGGCTTTGCGGTGATTTTCTAAATTCCGGGATGACGCAGTTTGGAGAATGGTTACAACGAGGATGCTTCTATAAAACTATAGTATTTCCCTAGATAGTTGATAGACAGAGATCAAGAAGATTATGAAGGTTATCACAGCCTTTTTGGACGAGTGGTCTAAGAATGGACTTTATTTTGTGCCACCAGTGTTCGATAGGATTGAGA
>JAKBAL010000198.1 GCA_021809225.1 Pseudomonadota bacterium
TTCAAACTTGATCCATTTATCATGACGATGCTTGGGAGTTTAAACAGTGAATGTTCACGCATTGAAGAAAGAATTAAAATCCTGAATTTTCTGTATGGAAGAGGATATGATTTTAAAAGAAAAGTATCTCAAGCTTCTCTTGAAAATTACTACCCGAATTTTAACCCAAAGCTTGTGCAAGCTTTAAAATCAATTCTTGCAAAGCCTACGATTCATACAAAAAAGACAGCATCGAAGGTTTTCTCAAAGTCTAGGAGAGTCTCTACTACTAAAGTCAGGCCTAGATTTAGGAGGGCCTCTACTGTTAAAGCCAGACCTAAACTTAGGAGAGCCTCTGCTGTTAAAGCCAGACCTAGGTTTAGGAAAGCCCCTGCTGTTAAAGTCAGATCTAAGCACAGGAAAGCCTCTCTAAGTTCGCCAAAAATTAGGCGTAAATAGAATCAACAACGTTAAAAGCTCAAGGCGACAATCCAGTGTTTTGTGTAATATTCCAAGCTGGTATTTTTATGAGAAACCTGTTATATTGGAAGTAAGATCAGCTATCTTATTTGGAGCATGTTATGGAAGGTAAAACAGTCGTCTCTTCGAGAGGACAAGTCGTCATTCCTAAATCTATACGCGAGGCTATAGGCCTTCATTCAGGGTCTGAACTTTTTCTTTTAGTGAGAAAGGATCATGTCCTCGAGCTTACGCCTATCCACCGTGATATTCGGGAATTCTTTGGCAAGGGCTCTGCACGCGTCAAAGGAAAAAAAATGTCTATAAAAGATATTGATACTGCAATCGCAGAAGCTATCTCTGAGTCAAACATCACAGAGGACTAGTTTTTCATGATTTCTGTAGATACAAATATTTTAGTTCGTGCTTTCTTAGGGGATGATGAAATTCAATCTTCTAAAGCGCAAAAATTTATTGAAATAGCTTCAAGCAAAAAAAAGCTTTTCATCTCTTCTTATGCGCTTCTTGAATTTGTGTGGGTATTGAAAGTAAAAAAATTTACCCGTGAAGAAATCTATGACGCTATTATCAATTTAATTGACGCAGAAGGGATTACAATTGGACAAAGGGAAGTCGTCCTAGATGCAGCCGAAAAGTACATCAAAGGAAAAGCTGATTTTGGAGATTACATGATTATGTCAGAAGGAGAGAAAAGAGGAGCTCATGAGATTAAGACCTTCGATAAAGCTATTTTAGATCAGCACGACCATGCCTCTACTCCCTAAGTTCTCCAAAAATTAGGCGTAAATAGAATCAACAACGTTAAAAGCTCAAGGCGACCCAGCAGCATCCCAAATATTGTAAGCCATTTAGCAATTTCAGGAAGATCTGCATAATTGTCAGAGGGACCGATTTGATTTCCTAAGCCCGGCCCCACATTTCCTAGGATAGTCGCACTTCCCGAAAGACTTGAGATAACATCAAGCCCACAAAGGGAATAGCTTAATGCCAAAGCGGCATAGCAAAAAATATAAAGGGCGAAAAAAGCCAAAACTGACATAAACTCTGCTTCTTTCAGTCTTTGATTGTTATAAAGGGGAACAAATACGCCATGAGGACGTCGGAGTTGTAAAATCTGATGCTTTGCAGCTTTAAAAAGAATTTGATAACGAAATATTTTAATTCCACCGGCTGTTGACCCTGTACATCCTCCAACGAACATTAAAAGAAAAAAGAAAATGAGGGAAAAGCTGCCCCATGTATTAAAGTCAGCTGTTGTAAAGCCTGTCGTAGACGCAATGGATACCACGGCAAAAAGCCCGTGGCGTAAGGAAAGGAAAAGATCATATTGATCCGTCCACCATAACCACAACGCCATAAATCCTGAGGCTACACCGATTAAAGAAAGAAAAACCCTCGCCTGAGAATCTCTCAGAAGAGGCATAAAATCTCCTTGTAAAAAGCGGGTAAAAAGAAGCAAGGTGATGCTTCCCATGATCATAAAGATGATGGCAATCATTTCAATCCACCCATTGTCAAAATAACCCAGAGAGAGATCTGATGTTGCAAAACCCGCCGTTGAAACCGTTGACATCATAAGGCAAATGGCTTCAAAAGGAGTCATGCCTGCAACCCAATAAGCAACCCCACAAAGAGCTGACATGAGAAGGTAGGTTGAAAAAATAGCAGAAGCAATTTGAGAAATACGAGGGAAGTATTTTTCAGAGCGATCGGAAAACTCACTTCTAAATAACTGCATCCCTCCAATTTTAAGGGCAGGTAAAATGGTCAACGCCATGACAACGATCCCAATCCCTCCTAGCCATTGCAGCAAGGCACGCCACAGTAAAATCCCAGGAGGGGCGTAATCAAGATCTTTAAATACGGTTGCGCCTGTCGTGGTTAATCCAGAAATGGCTTCAAAAAAAGCATCCGTGAAGGTGGGAGCTGCGCTTGAAAGAATAAAGGGAAGGGACGCAAAAACTGAAATTGTAATCCAGCTTGAAGCCGTTAAAATAAAGGTTTCTCGCACTTCGAAGATGGGTTCTTCTTCAGGACGGAAACCGAGTGTAAGTAAAATCCCCACAAATCCCGTAATTGCGGCCGACTCTCCAAAATACACCCAATCAGGATCTCCATGAAGAAGATCCATCACTGCCGGTATAGACATAGCAACAGCCAAAATGCTTAAAAAAATGCCGAGGATAAAAACAACGAATCGACCTTGAATCATGGGGCGATGATGACCTCTTTAAATTTGGGGTGAGTATATCATGAGTGAGAGAAGTAGGGGAAATATTTAAATAGACCTCAGTTCAGCGTAAAAAATTAAAAAAGAATTATGAATCAAAAGGTTGTCCTCTTCACGAAGGCGAAAACCCAGAACTGGTTGAAAAAAGGAAACATTTATGGTGAGGAATAATAAAAGTGGTGTAAATATAAAAAACAGTTGAAATTTAAATAAAAAAGCACTATAATAATATTAGATATATTTAGTAACCTAATTTCTCTAAACAGCATTCACCAATTTGGTGAGGACTGTTTTTAAAGGATATATTACAAGAAAATAAGGCTGTTGGTTTCTCTAAATACAACTACGTTGTTCACGATAAAGGCACCTTTTCACATAAATGGAAGAAATCGCTTCATTTCGGATAGGTGTCTGGGTTTTTGTACCCCCTTCCTTCAAAGGGACGATGAAGATGGACAGTGAGTGCGTTAATTATTTAAAACTCAACTGAAGGGTATTGGTTTTTTATTGTGTTTTTTTATGAGTTGACATTCCTCAAAAAGTACACATATATAAAAGGGTTTTATTTGATAAATGGTAGCTATTTTAATAAAAATTTCTTTAATAAACTCAATCAGCGATAAGATAAAAAAAGAGCATACAGAGTGTAGTTTCGCTTTATTAAAGGCTCCCATAGAAAAATTTTAGTTTATTAAAATTTTAAAGGCAAAATATTTATTATAGGAATTGTTTAAGTATTTATTTAGTGTTAAGGGAAAAATGTATGTTTAAAATTTTGTTAAAAAAAGTGGTTTTGGTGACTTCTTTGGTACTTTCATTAATATTAGGAAGTATACCTCTTGTAATAGAAGAGGTTTCAGCCGCCACGGTTTCTAAAGCAAGGCAATCGCCCTTCCTTTTTAAAAGAAGCACCCACCGCAATAGGCACAAAATATTAAGAGCTAGGAAACAGAGAGTAAAAACAGTAAGGCATCATCCTGCATCAGTGAAACGTCACAACGGACGCATAAGCTTGAGTCAACGTAGACAAGCCAATCAAAGAAAGTCTCGTCTGATAACAGCACACCGGCAGGTAGCCGCAAAAAAACGACTTTTAGCAAATACACCTCGTCAGCAAACACAAGCACGTGCGGTTGAAGAGCGTGCACGTCGTAAAGTAGCAGATCGTAAAGCTCAAGAAGCAGCAAAACGTAAAACTCGTGAAGTAGCAGAGCGTAAAGCTCGTGAAGTAGCAGAGCGTGAAGTAGCTCGTGAAGTAGCAGAGCGTAAAGCTCGTGAAGTAGCAGATCGTAAAGCTCAAGAAGCAGCAAAACGTAAAACTCGTGAAGTAGCAGATCGTAAAGCTCAAGAAGCAGCAAAACGTAAAACTCGTGAAGTAGCAGAGCGTAAAACTCGTGAAGTAGCAGAGCGTAAAACTCGTGAAGTAGCAGAACGTAAAGCTCGTGAAGTAGCAGAACGTAAAGCTCGTGAAGTAGCAGAACGTAAAGCTCGTGAAGTAGCAGAACGTAAAGCTCGTGAAGTAGCAGAACGTAAAGCTCGCGAAGCAGCAGAGCGTCAAGCTCGTGTAGCGGCAGAGCGTGTAGCGGCAGAGCGTGTAGCGGCAGAGCGTGTAGCTCGTGAAGCCGAAGCTGAAAGAATTCGTCTCGCAGCAGAGCGTGTAGCAGCAGAACGTTTGGCTCATGAAGAAGGAGTTCGTAGAGCAGAAGAAGCACGTGTAGCTCGTGAAGAAGAAGAAGCACGTGTAGCTCGTGAAGAAGAAGTAGTTCGCGCAGCTCGTGAAGAAGAATTAGCTCGCGCAGCTCGTGAAGAAGAATTAGCTCGTGTAGCGCGTGAAGAAGAAGTAGCTCGTGTAGCTCGTGAAGAATTAGCTCGCGCAGCTCGTGAAGAAGAAGTAGCTCGCGCAGCTCGTGAAGAAGAATTAGCTCGCGCAGCTCGGGAAGAAGTAGCTCGCGCAGCTCGTGAAGAAGAAGTAGCTCGTGTAGCGCGTGAAGAAGAAGTAGCTCGCGCAGCTCGGGAAGAAGTAGCTCGCGCAGCTCGTGAAGAATTAGCTCGCGCAGCTCGTGAAGAAGAAATAGCTCGCGCAGCTCGTGAAGCAGAAATAGCTCGTAGAGCAGAAGAAGCTCGTGAAGCAGCTGAGCGTCTAGAAGCAGAGCGTGTAGCTCGTGTAGAAGCAGAGCGTGTAGCTCGTGTAGAAGCAGAGCGTGTAGCTCGTGTAGAAGCAGAGCGTGTAGCTCGTGTAGAAGCTGAGCGTGTAGCAGCAGAGCGTGTAGAAGCTGAGCGTTTGGCTCGGGAAGCAGAAGAAGCACGTGTAGCTCGGGAAGAAGAAGCACGTGTAGCTGAAGAAGAAATAGCTCGCGCAGCTCGTGAAGCAGAAATAGCTCGTAGAGCAGAAGAAGCTCGTGAAGCAGCTGAGCGTCTAGAAGCAGAGCGTGTAGCTCGTGTAGAAGCAGAGCGCGTAGAAGCAGAACGCATACGTCTAGAAGCAGAGCGTGTAGCTCGTGTAGAAGCAGAGCGCGTAGAAGCAGAACGCATACGTC